>NZ_JBFAML010000007.1:0-259534 GCF_040660295.1 Micromonospora sp. NPDC049891 | reverse complement strand
AACCCGTGCCCGTGGGATCTCCACCGCCGTGATGCGGCAGGCCGAGTCCCTGGTGACCGCGATATGAGTCGCAACTGGATCAACCTGTGGCTGCTGCTCGGCGTCGTGATCATCCCGTTTCCGACCACCGTGCTCGCCGACGCCTTCGCCCACGCGGGCACCGACCGCGACCGGCGGGTCGCCGTGGTGCTCTACGCCCTCGCCGCGGCCGCGATGTCCGCGCCCTGGCTCGCCTTCTTCGCCTACCTTCGACGGCACCCGAGGCTGCTCGGGGAAGGGCTCGACCGGGCGTTCGTGTCCGACCAGCGGGTCCGCCCGGTGGTCGGCATGGCGCTCTATCTCACCGCTGCGGCGCTGGGCTGGTTCGTCAACCCGGTCCTCGGGCTGGTGGGCATCGGCGTCATGATCCTCTTCCATGCGTTGACCAGCGAGGGTCTGCGGCATTTGTGGGCGCGGCGGCGAAGGCCAGCCTGACCGGTTGCGTTCGCCCCGTCGGCGCGGGTGCCGGTGGAGCACCGCGTACCCTTGGGCAGCATGAGCGTCCCGTCCACCACTCCGCGTCCCGTCGCGGCCAACTCCGTGTGGCCCCGACTGGAACCGCTGCTGCCCCAGGTGACCAAGCCCATCCAGTACGTCGGTGGCGAGCTGGGCGCGGTGGTCAAG
This sequence comes from Micromonospora sp. NPDC049891, assembly GCF_040660295.1. Taxonomy (NCBI): domain Bacteria; kingdom Bacillati; phylum Actinomycetota; class Actinomycetes; order Micromonosporales; family Micromonosporaceae; genus Micromonospora; species Micromonospora sp. NPDC049891. The sequence goes on along the minus strand of NZ_JBFAML010000007.1, from coordinate 258,871 downwards.
GAGTGGGACGCGGCGACCGTACGGTGGGCGCTGATGTATCCGGACGCGTACGAGGTGGGGCTGCCCAACCAGGGCGTGCAGATCCTCTACGAGGTGCTCAACGAGCTGCCGGACACCCTCGCCGAGCGGACGTACGCGGTCTGGCCGGACCTGGAGAAGCTGATGCGCGCCCACGGCGTGCCGCAGTTCACCGTCGACGCGCACCGGCCGGTGCGTGACTTCGACCTGTTCGGCGTCTCGTTCGCCACCGAGCTGGGCTACACCAACCTGCTCACCGCGATCGACCTGGCCGGTGTACCGCTGCTGGCGGCCGACCGCACCGACGCCGATCCGGTGATCGTGGCCGGCGGGCACGCCGCGTTCAATCCCGAGCCCATCGCCGACTTCGTCGACGCCGCCGTGCTCGGCGACGGCGAGGAGGCGGTCCTGGAGATCACCGGGATCGTCCGGGAGTGGAAGGCCGAGGGCTGCCCGGGCGGGCGGGACGAACTGCTGCTGCGGCTGGCCCGCACCGAGAGCGTCTACGTGCCCCGCTTCTACGACGTGGACTACCTGCCCGACGGCCGGATCCAGCGGGTCGTGCCGAACCGGGCGGACGTGCCGTTCCGGGTGCACAAGCGCACGACGATGGACCTGGACGCCTGGCCGTACCCGAAGAAGCCGCTCGTGCCGCTGGCCGAGACGGTGCACGAGCGGTACGCGGTGGAGATCTTCCGGGGCTGCACCCGGGGTTGCCGGTTCTGCCAGGCCGGCATGATCACTCGGCCGGTCCGTGAGCGCTCCATCACCACGGTCGGGCAGATGGTGCAGCAGGGGCTGGAGTTCTCCGGCTTCCACGAAGTGGGCCTGTTGTCGCTGTCGTCGGCCGACCACTCCGAGATCGGTGACATGTGCTCCGGCCTGGCCGAGCAGTACCAGGGCACCAACGTGTCGCTGTCGCTGCCGTCCACCCGGGTGGACGCGTTCAACATCGACCTGGCCCAGGAGCTGTCCCGCAACGGCCGCCGGACCGGTCTGACCTTCGCCCCGGAGGGCGGGTCGGAACGGATCCGCAAGGTGATCAACAAGATGGTCTCCAAGGACGACCTGATCCGTACCGTGGTCACCGCGTACACGAACGGGTGGCGGCAGGTGAAGCTCTACTTCATGTGCGGCCTGCCGACCGAGACGGACGCCGACGTCCTGGAGATCGCCGACATGGCGCACGAGGTGATCCGGGCCGGGCGTGCCGCCACCGGCTCCAAGGACATCCGGTGCACCGTCTCGATCGGCGGGTTCGTGCCCAAGCCGCACACCCCGTTCCAGTGGGCGGCCATGGAGCGGCCGGAGGTCATCGACCACCGGCTCAGGCTGCTCAAGCAGGCCATCAACGCCGACCGTTCGCTGGGTCGGGCGATCGGTTACCGCTACCACGACGGCGAGCCGTCGCTGATCGAGGGCCTGCTGTCCCGGGGTGACCGTCGGGTCGGCGCGGTGATCCGCCGGGTCTGGGAGAACGGCGGCCGGTTCGACGGCTGGAGCGAACACTTCTCGTACCAGCGCTGGGTGGACGCCGCAGCCGAGGTGCTGCCTGATTTCGGGGTCGACCTCGACTGGTACACCACCCGGGAGCGCGACGAGCTGGAGGTCCTGCCCTGGGACCACCTGGACTCGGGCCTGGACAAGGACTGGCTCTGGCAGGACTGGCAGGACGCGCTCAGCGAGTACGAGCAGGACGACTGTCGGTGGACGCCCTGCTTCGACTGCGGCGTCTGCCCGGCGATGGACACCGAGATCCAGATCGGCCCGACCGGTCGGAAGCTGCTCCCGTTGACTCCGGTCAACGGTCTGAAGCTGTCCACCGGCGCCCAGCAGTAACCCGGCGCCACGGGTGGGGCCCGACACCGAGGAGCACGACGATCAGTAGGAAACCACAGCCCGAGGGCGGCCAGGCACCTGTCGTCCAGCGTGTCCGGATCCGGTACGCCAAGCGCGGCCCGCTGCGGTTCACCTCGCACCGGGACTTCGCCCGGGCCTTCGAACGGGCGCTGCGCCGGGCCGGTGTGCCGGTGGCCTTCTCCCAGGGCTTCACCCCGCACCCGAAGATCTCGTACGCCAGCGCGGCGCCGACCGGGGTGGCGAGCGAGGCGGAGTATCTGGAGATCGGTCTGCGGGAGCCGGTCGATCCGGAGCAGTTGCGGATGGCGCTGGACGCGGCGCTCTCGCCCGGTCTCGACGTGCTCGACGCCGTGGTGGCCAGCGGTGCGAGCCTGCCCGACCGGATCGAGGCGTCCCGCTGGCGGATCGAGCTGCCGCAGGTGGATTCCGACGTGCTGGCCAAGGCCGTGGCCGTCTTCACCGCCGCCGAAGAGGTGCTTGTCGAACGGATGACCAAGCAGGGGCGGCGGACGTTCGACGCGCGTGCGGCAGTCATCAGCATCGATGTGATCGCCGCACCGGCGACGCCTTCCGGGGACCCGGCCGTACCGTGTGCGATACTCGAACTGGTCGTGCGGCAGGTCACCCCGTCCGTACGGCCCGATGACGTCCTTTCCGGCTTCCGCGTGGTGGCCGGCCTGGAGCCGCCGGTGGCCCCGAAGGTGATCCGGCTGGCTCAGGGCACGCTGACCGCGCAGGGCGCGATCGTGGATCCGCTGGACGCGGACCGCGACGGGGCAACCATCGGCGGGCGCTGACCGACGGTCGGCGTCCAGGCAGGCAGACTTCGCCGACGCGCACCCCGTGCGCCCGGGGAAACACCTTTGCGGCAACCCTGCGTGGCAGCGCTCACCCGCGCCCGGGGAAGCCAGAACTGGAGAACGTCCATGCTCGAGAACGGGCCCGAGGGCAGCGAACGAGCCGGTAACAACCCGGCCGACGAGACCGTCGAGAACAGCACCGCCGACCCGGCCGGTGAGGTGACGAGCGTCCACCCGTCGCAGGACGAGGCCGAACCCGGCCCGGTCGCTGACCCGCCGGAAGAGCTTCCCGGTGCCGTGAGCGGCACCGCTGACCTGGGTGGCGTCGCCGACCTGGCTGGCGCGCCCGCCGCCGAGCCGGCGCCCCGGCGACGGACGACCCGCCGCCGGGCCACCTCGGTCAGCCGGCCCGAGCAGACCGACGCGCCGGTGGAGGCGTCCGGCACCGCGACGGTGGGTAGCGGGGAATCACCCCAGGCCGAGGTGTTCGCCCCGGTCTCCGGTGATCTCGACCCCGCGGCGAAGACGCCACGACGCCGCCGCAAGGCGACCACCGCGCAGAAGGCTGCCGAGGAGCCGCTGGCCGTGGCCGAGGCGGAGGCCGCCGAGGGCGACGTCGTACCGCCGGTCAAGGTGACCCGGACCCGTCGCCGGAAGTCGACGTCCGCGGCCGTCGAGCCGTCCGCCGACGCCGCGATCGAGCCGTCCGCCCGGACCGAGCCGACGCAGCCCGCCGCCGTCGAGGCGGACGCCGGTCCCGCGCCGGCGGCCGGCACCGACTTCGGCTCTGCCGCGCTGCCCACCGAGGGTGCCGCCGACCCGGATGAGGCGGTCGAGCCGTTCGAGGTCGTTGAGCCGGTCGGATCCGTCGAACCGGAGAGTTCGGTCGAGCCGGCGGGTGCGGAGGTGACGCCGGCCGAGCCCGAGAGCCGGTCCCGTCGCCGTAAGGCCGCGCTCACCGCGCCCACGGTGCTGTTCATGGCTCCGGAAGAGGTGATCGCGGCCCGCGCCGCCGCAGCCGCGCAGCCCGCCGCGGAGGAGCCTGCCGAGGAACCGGCCGAGCCGTCCCGGCGGCGTCGCCGGGGCCGGCGGGAGGCCGAGCCGGTGGTGGCGACCGAGACCGAGGAGGAGCCCACCGCGGAGGCCGAGGAGGCCACCGAGGAGGAGGACGACGACGAGGAGACCGCGGGCGGCCGACGTCGCCGCCGCCGCGGCCGCCGCGGCCGGGGTCGGGGCAAGGGCGGCGCCGACGACGGCGAGGAGGCCGAGGAGGGCGAGGCCGAGGAGGCCGTCCAGGCCGAGACTGACGAGGCCGAGTCCGAGGAGAGTGACGAGGCCGAGGCCGATGGTGACGGGATGACCCGTCGGCGGCGTCGGCGGCGTCGCCGGGGCGCCGGTGACACCGACGGTGCCGCCGACGACGGCGTGCCGACGGTGGTGAAGATCAGGGAGCCGCGCCGGACGGTCGACGAGGTGCAGGGCGTCTCCGGCTCGACCCGGCTGGAGGCCAAGCGGCAGCGCCGTCGGGACGGCCGCGAACAGCGCCGGACCCGCCCGCCGATCCTCAGCGAGTCGGAGTTCCTGGCCCGCCGGGAGGCGGTCGATCGGGTGATGGCGGTGCGCCAGCGCGGCGACCGGACCCAGATCGCCGTGCTGGAGGACGGCGTGCTGGTCGAGCACTACGTCACCCGCAGTTCCTCCGGCACCATGGCCGGCAACGTCTACCTCGGCAAGGTGCAGAACGTGCTGCCGAGCATGGAGGCGGCGTTCGTCGACATCGGTCGGGGTCGTAACGCGGTCCTGTACGCCGGCGAGGTCAACTGGGACACCACCGGCCTGGAGGGCAGAGCCCGCTCGATCGAGCAGGCCCTCAGGTCCGGTGATTCGGTGCTGGTGCAGGTCACCAAGGATCCGATCGGCCACAAGGGTGCCCGGTTGACCAGCCACATCGCGCTCTCCGGCCGGCACCTGGTCTACGTACCCGGCGGCAACGCCTCGGGGATCAGCCGCAAGCTGCCGGACACGGAGCGTAAGCGGCTGCGGGACGCGCTGAAGAAGCTCGTGCCCGACGGCGCGGGAGTGATCGTCCGGACCGCGGCCGAGGGTGCCAGTGAGGACGAGCTGGCCCGGGACGTCAAGCGGCTCCAGGCGCAGTGGGAGGACATCCAGGCCAAGTCCGCCGAGGGTGGCGCGCCGGTGCTCCTCTACCAGGAGCCCGATCTGGTGATCCGGGTGGTCCGCGACCTGTTCAACGAGGACTTCCGCGAGCTGGTCATGGAGGGCGACGAGGCGTACGACATGGTCGAGTCGTACCTGTCGCACGTGTCGCCGGACCTGGTCGCGCGGTTGCGTCGGCACGTCGGCACCACTGACGTCTTCGCCGAGTACCGCATCGACGAGCAGATCCTCAAGGGGCTCGACCGGAAGGTCTTCCTGCCCTCCGGCGGGCACCTGGTGATCGACCGGACCGAGGCGATGACCGTGGTCGACGTCAACACCGGTAAGTACACAGGTGCCGGGGGCAACCTGGAGGAGACGGTCACCCGCAACAACCTGGAGGCGGCCGAGGAGATCGTCCGGCAGCTGCGACTGCGGGACATCGGCGGCATTGTGGTGATCGACTTCATCGACATGGTGCTGGAGTCGAACCGGGAGCTGGTGCTGCGCCGGCTGACCGAGTGCCTGGGTCGGGACCGTACCAAGCACCAGGTTACCGAGATCACCTCGCTGGGCCTGGTGCAGATGACCCGTAAGCGGATCGGTGCCGGGCTGCTGGAGGCGTTCAGCGAGACCTGTGAGTGCTGCAAGGGCCGGGGTCTGGTCATCCACACCGAACCGGTGGCGGAGAAGCCGCGCTCCGGTGGCGGGGACAAGGTCAAGGCGGTCGCCTCGGCGGGTGCCCCGGCGGCCGAGCAGACGACCGGTTCGTCCCGGCGCCGCGCGCGCAAGAGCGCCGCGTCGGCGGAGCGGACCGTGGTGGAGGTCACCGAGACCGACACCACGAGCACCGCTGACGCCGACTACCACGACACCATGGGCTACGACCTGTCGCGTTACGAGACGGACACCCCGGCTGCGTCGGATGTGGCCGACAGCCAGCAGGGCGAGTCGGCACGGCTCGCCGCTCCCGACGATCCGGACGCGCTCGGCGAGACCGACGAGGAGGACGGCGGCGAGAGCGGCACCGGCCGGCGTCGTTCCCGTCGCGGGGGTGCGCGTCGGCGTACCCGGCCCTGACGGCGTTCGGTAGGGCCAGTTCCGCCCGGTGACGGGCGGACGACTGTCGACGGGTCCCGCCCGGTGGTGATATCCGCCGGGCGGGACCTTCCCGTATGGTCGATGGGCGGTCGCCGCGGCCCGGCCCCGGACACGCTGGCCCGTCCCGGTGCGGTCAGGCACTCGACGGGTGGACGCGGCCGCCGGAGGAGGAGACGATGCGCCGACCGCTCGCCGTGACCGTGGCCACCGCCGCGCTGCTCGCCGCCACCGCCTGCTCGGCCGAGCGCCGCGACGCGGGCGAGCCGGTAACCCCGGCCCCGACGGGCGTCGAAGTCACCACCGGCCCGGCGACGCCCACCCCGGAGCCGCCGGCGTCGACACCCGCTGCCGGAGCGGCAGGCGGAAACGCCCCAGAGGTCTGTGCCGCCGCGCAACAGGCCAGCGGTGACGCGGGCAAGAAGTACGTCGAGCAGCTGGCCGCGATGGCCACGGCGACCGGCGCGGGTGACACCGCCGACGCGAAGGCCGCCGGCAGGCGGGCCGAGGCGGCCCTGTCGGACTGGGGCAAGGCGCTCAGAGCGCAGGCGGCGCGCGCCGACGACCGGCAGCTCAAGGAACTGCTGACGGAGTTGTCGACCGAGGTCGGCCGGCTCGGCACCGACATCGAGGCGATCGAGGGAACCTCGCTCGACCGGCTACAGCAACGCCTCGACCAGCTCTGCGCGCGCTGACCGGACCGGCCCGGTTTGGGTCCCGGCCCGACCATGGCGTACGCTAGCCTGCGGCGCACTTTGGTGTGCCGAGTTCCCGCGTGCCCGCGCCGCCGTGCTTCTGCTGCCCGGCGAGCCGCCGTGGGGACGACCGCCAGCAGCCTCAACGACAGGGAGTCCGCCTCCGATGTACGCGATCGTCAAGACCGGCGGCAAGCAGTACAAGGTCGCCGAGGGCGACGTGATCGAGGTCGAGAAGCTCACCGGTGCCCCCGGTGACGCGGTGAAGCTCGCCGCGGTGCTCCTCGTCGACGGTGACGACCTGGTGACCGACGCGGCGAAGCTCGCTCAGGTCGAGGTGTCCGGCGAGATCGCCGCGCACACCAAGGGCCCGAAGATCCGGATCCACAAGTTCAAGAACAAGACCGGCTACCACAAGCGCCAGGGTCACCGCCAGCCGTTGACCCAGGTCAAGGTGACCGGCATCTCCAGCGGGAAGTAGGTCGTCCTCCAATGGCTCACAAAAAGGGTGCGTCCAGCTCGCGTAACGGTCGTGACTCCGCGGCCCAGCGACTCGGCGTGAAGCGCTTCGGTGGTCAGGTCGTCAGCGCGGGTGAGATCCTCATCCGTCAGCGTGGCACCAAGTTCCACCCCGGTGACCTGGTCGGCCGCGGCGGAGACGACACGCTCTTCGCGCTGGCCGCCGGTGCGGTCCAGTTCGGCACCAGGCGCGGTCGCAAGACCGTCAGCATCGTGCCGCAGCAGTAGCTCTCCGGCGTAAGCGGGCCGTGGACCTGATGTCCCGGCCCGCTTCGCCTTTTCTCGCGCGGGGCAAGGCCCTGCTGGAAGGATTACGGCGTGACGACGTTCGTTGACCGGGTCGTCCTGCACCTGCAGGCCGGCGACGGCGGGCACGGCTGTGTCTCGATCCACCGGGAGAAGTTCAAGCCGTTCGGCGGCCCGGACGGGGGCAACGGCGGACACGGCGGCAGTGTCTCCCTGGTGGTCGACCCGCAGGTGCACACGCTGCTCGACTTCCACTTCCGTCCGCACGTCAAGGCGGAGAACGGGCGGGGCGGCGCGGGATCGAACCGGGACGGCGGAAACGGCGCCGACCTGGTGCTCAAGGTGCCCGACGGGACGGTCGTGCAGACCAGCGACGGCACCGTGCTGGCCGACATGGTCGGCGCCGGCACCACCTTCGAGGTGGCCCGGGGCGGACGCGGTGGCCGGGGTAACGCCTCGCTGGCCAACTCGCGCCGCAAGGCGCCCGGCTTCGCCGAGCTGGGTGAGCCCGGCGAGCAACTGGACGTGGTGCTGGAGCTGAAGAGCGTCGCCGACGTCGGTCTGGTGGGTTTCCCGTCGGCCGGGAAGTCGTCGCTCATCTCGGTGATCTCCGCCGCCAAGCCGAAGATCGCCGACTACCCGTTCACCACCCTGGTGCCGAACCTCGGCGTCGTCCGGCTCGACAACCACACCTTCACCGTCGCCGATGTGCCCGGGCTGATCCCGGGTGCGGCCACCGGCAAGGGGCTGGGACTGGAGTTCCTCCGGCACATCGAACGCTGCGCCGTGCTGGTGCACGTCATCGACACCGCCACCCTGGAGCCGGGGCGGGACCCGTTGGCCGACATCGACACCATCGAGGCGGAACTGGCCGAGTACGGCGGGCTGGCCGACCGGCCCCGACTGGTCGCGCTGAACAAGGTCGACGTGCCGGACGGCCGCGACCTCGCCGAGATCGTCCGCCCCGACCTGGAAGCACGTGGCCTGCGGGTCTTCGAGGTCTCCGCGGCCACTCGGGAAGGGCTCAAGGAATTCATGTACGCAATGGCGGAGTTGGTGGCACAGTCGCGTGCCGCGACGCCGCCGGCCGAACCGACGCGGATCGTGATCCGACCCAAGGCGGTCGACGACGCCGGCTTCACCATCGAGGCCGAGGATGACGGCTCGTACACCGTGCGTGGTGTCCGGCCGCAGCGCTGGGTGCGTCAGACGAACTTCGACAACGACGAAGCGGTCGGCTACCTCGCCGACCGGTTGGCCCGGCTCGGCGTCGAGGACCAGCTGGCCAAGGCGGGTGCCCAGCCCGGCGACCTGGTTCGCATCGGCGAGCGGGAGTTCGACTGGCAGCCGACCCTCTACGCCGGTGCCGAGTTCGTCCCGGGTGCCCGGGGCCGCGACGTCCGGCTGGAGGAGAAGTCGACCCGGGCCAGTGCGGCCGAGCGTCTGGCGGCCCGTAAGGCCCGCCGGCAGCGACCGGCCGACGAGGTCGCGGTGGTGTCCGGGGAAGTCGAGCCGGCGTCCGGGGAAGTTGGGCCGGCGTCCAGTGAGGTCGCGGCGGCGTCCGGGGAGGTTGGGCCGGCGTCCGACGACGGGGACGACGCCAAATAGCTCGATGCGCTCCGAAATGGGGACGACTGCTGGAAACCTTCGCGAAATTTCGTCGCCCTAGCGTGGAGTGATGCTGATCGAGTCCCGCCCCCTGGCGGATCCGGAGGTCGCCGCACTTGTCGCGGCCGGGCAGCGCGAGCTGCGTGAGATCGCGGGCGGGGCCGCCGGTCGGGACATCGGCACGCGCGGTGACGCCTGCTGGCTGACGGTGGTGCTCGCCGGCCGGGCGGTGGCGTACGGCGGGATCCGGGTGCGCGACGACGACACCGGCGAGCTGGAGCGGCTGTACGTTCGTCCGGCCTACCGGCGCCGCGGCATCGCCCGTCAGCTGGTCGCCGCGCTTGAGGAGACGGCTTACCAGCGGGGGCACTCGGTGGTGCGGGTGGAGACCGGCCCGCACCTGCCGGCAGCGGTGGCGCTCTTCAGGGCCTGCGGTTACGAGCCGGTACCCGCTGCCGGTGGGCCCGTTGAGGGGCCGTACCGGACCTGCTTCGCCAAGCGCCTGCCGGTTCCGGCCTGAGCCCGATCAGGGCCTGTCGAACGGCCGGTCGAGACGGCCGCCGCTGCCGCCGGTCCGTGCCGACAGCAGCAGCCCGAGCAGGATCATCCCGAAGCCGAGTCCCAGGTGCAGCCAGTTGTCCGCGTCGTTGAGCGGGATGAAGTTCGCGGCGCTCTCCTCCCCGACGGCCAGACCGTAGATCCACAACCCGAGATAGAGCGCACCACCTCCGACGAGGTAGACGCGGGCACCGGCCACGGTGCGGGCCAGCACCAGCCCGGCCACGCCGAAGCCGAGATGCAACAGGTTGTGCAGGACCGAGACCTGGAAGAGGCCGAGGAGCCGGGCACCGGAGTGGTGTCCGGCGAAGGTCATGTCGCCGTAGCCGGTGGTGATGCCGGGCACGAACCCGAGTACCCCGAGCAGTAGGAACACTCCCGCCACGATCAGGGTGGCGAGCTGGACCGGGTGCGCGTGGCCCGGCCGCCGACTGACCGACGCGCCATCGATGTCACCTCCGTGGATCCGTGGGACCACCCAGCGACGGTCCGACAGGTGGACGACCACCTTCCGTGACGTGATGTCGTTCCGCCGATCCTTCATCTTGTCGCCCGTCGCGGCCGTGCCGCAGAGAAATCACCGATCGAGCATGGGTGGCCGATCGCAGGGTAGGTCAGTCAGCGACGGCGGCGACACCGTTCCGCCGCACCCCCCAACACCCGCGACGATCCCGCAGCGGAAGGGACATCATGACCTACGATCTGTCATCCACCCCCAGGACCCACGAGCCCGATTCGACGAACGGCAGCGGCGTCCGCGAACAGGCCCGCCAGGTGGGCTCGGAGGCCGTGCACGCCGGTGGAGCGGTGGCCGAGACCGCTCGCGAGCAGGGCCGCGAGGTCGGCCGGGAGGCCGCCCGCCAGGCTCGCGACCTGTACGGCGAGGCCCGTACGCAACTCGCCGGCCAGGCCGGGGAGCAGCAGCGGCGCGCCGCCGGTGGCCTGCGCTCGCTGGCCGACGAGATGCGTTCCATGGCCGACAACGGGGGCCAGGCCGGCCCGGTGAGCGAGCTCGCCCGTCAGGCCTCCGACCGGGTGCACGGTGTGGCCGGTTGGCTGGAGCAGCGCGAACCCGGCGACCTGCTCACCGAGGTACGTGACTACGCGCGCCGTAACCCCGGCACCTTCCTGGTCGGCGCGGCCCTGCTCGGTGTGGTGGCCGGCCGGCTGACCCGCAACCTCTCCGCCGGTGGCGACGACCGTCCCGGTCACGCCGCCACCGATGACCCGTACGGCGACCCCGACCGGACCATGGCGCTGCCGACCCAGGCTCCGCCGTCCGCGTCGCCCGTCGGGTCGGCGGGAGTGTCCGCTGGGGGCGACCTCGACCCGCGTACCCAGCCCGCCGACTTCCGGCCGGTCGACGAGGGCTACTCCGGCACGGGCACGCCGCTGCCTCCGGTGGACCGGACCGACCCGCTGCCGGGCGTGCCGTCGAGCGGAACCACCCGCCCGTGAGGGCCCGAGTCATCCGAAGGGAGGCGATGGCATGACCACGCCGACGCAGAGTTCCGGTGCGGACGCCCGGAACCATCACCCGCCCTCCGCGGAGGAGGTCCGGGGTAGCTCCATCGGGGAGCTGATGCGCCAGGTCACAAGCGATCTGTCGACGTTGATGCGGCAGGAGGTGGAGCTGGCGAAGGCCGAGATCCGCCAGGAGGGGAAGAAGGCGGGCAAGGCCGCCGGCCTGTTCGGCGGTGCCGGCTTCGGCGCGTACATGGTCGCCCTGTTTCTCTCTCTGGCGCTCTGGGCCGGCCTGTCCAACGTCATGGACGCCGGTTGGGCGGGACTGATCATGGCCGTCATCTGGGCGGCGATCGCGGCGCTCCTCTACACGATGGGCCGCCGCAACGCGGAGCGCATCCGTGGGCTCAAGCAGACGAACGACACAGTGCAGCGCATCCCCGACGCGCTCAAGCCGCATCCGGAGGGAGTGACCCGATGAGCACCGACCCCGCCCAGATCCGCCGGGAGATCGAGGCCACCCGCAACAACCTGAGTTCCGACGTGGACGCCCTGGCGTACAAGGTCAGCCCGGGTCGCATCGTCGACGATCGTAAGCAGCGGGTGCGTACCACGCTGCAGAATGTGAGGGACAAGGTAATGGGAACCGCATCCGACCTCGGCCACCAGACCAGCCAGGGTGCCCACGCGGCCGGCGATCGCGCCGCCGCGACCGCGTCCGCGGTCGGCGACGCCGCGCACTCGGCCGCCTCGGCTGTCGGCGACGCGGCACACCGTGCCCCGCAGGTCATCCGGCGCAAGTCCGAGGGCAACCCGCTGGCCGCCGGCCTGATCGCCTTCGGTGCCGGCATGCTCGTCTCCTCGCTCATTCCGCCGACCCGCCGTGAGCAGCAGTTGGCCACCCAGGCCCGGGAGAAGGCCGGTGAGCACGGCTCGGCGGTGACCGAGAAGCTGGGCCGGGTGGCGAGCGAGATGAAGGAGGAACTGCGCGAGCCGGCGCAGCAGGCCGCCGAGTCGGTGAAGGCCACCGCGCAGGACGCCGCGCAGGCCGTGACCGACGACACGCGGTCTGCGGCCCACGACGTGAAAGATCAGGCGCAGCACTCCCGGGACCGCGTGCGACCCTGACCGGTCAGCGCACTCAGCCGCCGGTAGCGGTGTTCCGCGTATCCGCCGGGGCGTGGGCGTGATCCACAGCAAGGGCTCCTCCTCGGGTGACCGACGGAGGGGCCCTTGCTTTCTGCCCCGTTTCGGGGCTTCCGTGCCGGGTAGCGCCTCCTACGGGCGACCGGGCACCGGACGCCCTGGTGGAGGAGGCGTGATGAGGAGCAACGCAACGAGACTGGCCGTGATGGGCGCCGCGACCGCGACCGCGATCGGCGTCGGCCGGGCGGTGACCCGACGTCGGCGTCGGCACCAGCCCCACCGGGAGGACGGCTGGTACGTGGTCCGGCGCGGGGTGACGGTCGACCGGCCGGTCGAAGCGGTGATCGGTTTCTGGACGGAGCGGGAGCGGCTCGACCGTGCCCTGGCCGAGTGGGCGACCCTGGAGCAGATCGACGGAAACCGGTGGCGGTGTGTGTCGCGCGATCCGGACAGCGGCGCCACCGAATGGCGGGCGGAGATCACCGTGACCGGCCCGGGCAAATTGCGCTGGCAGGTCACCGGGGGCCCGGAGCAGCAGGGCACCGTGGAGTTGGTGCCCGCGCCACAGGGCCGGGGTACGGAGATCCGCGCGGAACTGCGGTACCGCTCCGGCCCGTTGCGCCGCGCTCTGGGCCTGGCCGGCGGTGACGAGCCGGACCTTCGGCTGCGCGACACGCTGCGCCGGGTCAAGTCGCTTATCGAGTGCGGCCAGGTCATCGACACCCGGCGTGACCCGTCCGGACGGGGTCGGGCACAGGAACGAACCACCGACGAGATCCGGGAGCGGTTGACGACGGGAGGACGGGCGTGAGGGCGCTGTGCTGGGAGGGCGTCGGCAAGCTGAAGGTACGCGACGTGCCGGAGCCGCGGGTACGGGCCGACGGCGACATCATCGTCCGGGTCCGGGCCAGCAGCGTGTGCGGTTCGGACCTGCATCTGATCAACGGGTTCATCCCCGCGATGCGGGAGGGCGACGTCCTGGGCCACGAGTTCATGGGTGAGGTGGTCGAGGTCGGGCCCGGGGTGCGGCGGTTGGCCGTCGGTGACCGGGTGGTGGTCGGCTCGGTGGTGGCCTGCGGCGGTTGCTGGTACTGCCGGACCGAGCAGTACTCGCTGTGCGACAACTCCAACCCGCAGCCGGTCTTCGCGGAGAAGCTGTGGGGCCACGCGCCGGCCGGCATCCTCGGCTACTCGCACGCCGCCGGCGGCTACTCCGGTAGCCACGCCGAGTACGTACGGGTGCCGTTCGGCGACGTCGGAGCGTTCAAGGTGCCCGACGGGGTGCCCGACGACGCGGTGGTCTTCGCCTCGGACGCCATGCCGACCGGCTGGATGGCTGCCGACTTCTGCGGCCTGACCGGCGGTGAGGTGGTCGCGGTGTGGGGCGCCGGGGGAGTGGGGCAGATGGCTGCCCGGGCCGCCCAACTGCTCGGTGCCGAGCGGGTCATCATGGTCGACCGGCTGCCGGAGCGGCTGGCCGTCGCCGCGGACCGGCTGGGGGTGGAGACCGTCAACTACGCCGACACCGACGTGCTGGAGGCGTTGCGCGAGATGACCTCCGGCCGCGGGCCGGACGCCTGCATCGACGCGGTCGGCATGGAGGCACACGACGTGGGGCCGGTGTACGCGTACGACCGGGCGAAGCAGGCCACCCGGTCGCAGCTCGACCGGCCGACCTCCGTCCGGCAGGCCATCATGGCGGCCCGCAAGGGCGGCACGGTCAGCATCGTCGGCGTCTACGCGGGGGTGGTGGACAAGTTCCCGCTGGGCGCGGCGATGAACAAGGCCCTGGTGCTGCGGATGGGGCAGATGCACGCCCAGCGGTACATCCCGATGCTGCTCGACCGGCTCGCCGCCGGGGAGATCGACCCTGGTTACCTGGCCACCCACCCGCTTCCGCTGGAGCAGGGTGCGCGCGGCTACGAGATGTTCGAGAAGAAGCAGGACGGCTGCCTGCGTACGGTGCTGCATCCGGCCTGATCCGCACCGCGCCGCCGGTGGCCCCGGCGGCGCGGTGCCACCGCCGGTGGCGGCCCGGCGCGCGGGCTCAGCCGGTGCGTCGCACGGCGGTGACCACGAAGCCGCTGGCCGGCAGTGCCGGCATCCGGCTCAGGTCCACCGCGAGGTCCTGCGGCGGTACGTCGTAACGGACGACCTCGGTCAGCAGCGTGACCGCCCGCTTCATCAGCTCGATCGTGATCCATTCGCCGGCGCAGCGGTGTCCGGTGAGATGGCCCCCGCCGCCCTGCGGTACCAGCGTGAACGGGTCACCCGGCCAACCGGCGAAGCGCTCCGGCCGGAACCGGTCCGGCTCCGGCCACAGCTCGGGATGGTGATCGGTGCCGTAGAGATCCAGCAGTACCCGGCGGCCCTGCGGGAAGGGGTACCCCTGCCAGTCGAAGTTCCGCCGGACCCGGGCCGCGGCCACCGGGAAGAACGGGTAGTGGCGACGCACCTCCTGGACGAACTGCCCGGTGGCGTCGTCGTTGTCGCGTACCCGCTGCCGCCAGGCGGGATGGTCGTGCAGGGCCAGCGCGGCGAAGACCACGAACCGGGCCACCGCGACGGTCGGGCGGAGCACGTTGAGCAGCTCCACCGCGGCAATGCGGCGGGGCAACCGGCGCCCCTCGCCGTCGCGGTGCTCGGCGATCACGTGCAGGGCGGTGCCTTCGGGTGGCGACAGTGACCCGCTGCGTACCCGTTCGACGAGGTCACCGGCCCAGTACTCGCCGCGGTGGCGGCCCAGCCGACCACGCCAGTGCCGGGGACCGATCGCCGCGGCACTGTCGATCATGGCCAGCAGGTCGCCGGTACGCCGGTCCAGCTCGCCGTCGGTCAGCGGCACCCCCGCCCAGGCGCAGACCGCCCGGGTCAGCATCGACGCCACCTCGGTGTGCAGGGTCACCGTCCCGGCCAGTTCCCAGGCGGGCAGCCGGGCCTGCCACTCGTCGGTGAAGAGCTGCCCGAGCCGCCGCACCGCGGTCGGGGTCATCAGCGACATGTACATGGCCTTGCGGTCGTGGTGGGCGTCGCCGTCGAGGCCCTGGACCCCGCCCCGACCGGTCAACGTCCGTTGACCGCGGGCCGGCATGGCGCCGTTCCGCACGAACCGGTCGACGTCGTAGAAGAGCTCGGCGGCGGCCCGGCCGCGCAGGCAGATCGTCGGTTCCAGCAGTAGCCGGGTCTGGAAGATGTCGGTGCCGTACCGCTCGCACCGCTGCCCGATGAACCGGTAGCCGGCCCGCAGGAAGGCCAGGGTGCTGTCCGGGCTGCGGTCCGTGGGAATCGTCGCCATCGGGTCCCCTGTTGCCGGGGCGCGGCCGTCGCCGACCGGCCGTTCGTTCGTCGCGGGTTGCGTCTACCCAGGTCAGGGGCGCTGAACCCCGCCGACGGCCGGCGGTGCCGCCGGCCGGCGTCAGGTAGGTCGGCCGCTGGCCCCTCCCAGGAGCGGGGGAGCCTGGTTTGCTGAATCCGGCGACGTCGTGGACCTGCCCGGCGGTCATCCGGCCATCCGGGTCCGACCGGTCGGTCGGGTGTCGCCGGTCAGACGGTTCGAGGTGCCACGGGGAGGACGGATGCGGGACAACCGAGCGAGGTACTGGCGTCGATGGCGGGCCGGGGCGCCCGGCGGGGATCGGCCGCCGCTGGTGGCACCGCCGCGCCGCCCGGCCCGGCCGGACCGTCACTTCACCGTGCATCTCGGCTTCACCGCCGCCGATCTCGTCACCGCCCGTGAGGTGGCGGTCGGGTACGCCGAGGCGTTGAGCGTGCTCCGGCCGGAGCTGGCGATCGGTGCCTCCGCGCTGTCTCCGGCCGACGCCTGGCAGCGTGCCGAGCGGCTGTTCTGCGGGGCAGTCGGGCCGGACGCCGAGCGTTGTGTCGACGTCGCCGGCCACGCCGGTTTCCATCACGCTCCCGGCCCCGGCGGCCTCGGCTGGGGCGAGGGTGACCGTGGCTAGTGCGGTGTCCAGGAAGGTCGGCCCGGTTGGACGTTCCTGGACCCCGCACCCCCGCGCTCAGTCCAGGTCGAACTCGCCGTCCTGGGCGCCCGCGACGAAGGCGTCCCACTCGGCCTGGGTGAACACCAGCACGGGGCCGTCCGGTTCGGCGGAGTTGCGCATGCCGATGAGATCGTCGACGAAGGCGACCTCCACCGCGGCCTCCGAGGTGTCGCCCTCGGCCCGCTGCCAGACCGCCCGGGAGAGGTCGAAGTCACCCTTGGGGTGCGCTGTCATGGTCCCGTCCTCCAGTACCAGGGGAAATGGGGAAGCCGGTTCGTTCCCTCATCGGGCAGGATAAGCGGATGCCGAGCCTGAGCCGTGCAGAGGCGACCGCGCGTGGCGCGTCGATCACCGTCGAGTCCTACCAGGTGGACCTCGACCTGACCGGGGGCGGTGAGCGGTTCCGCTCGCACGTCACGATCCGGTTCCGGGCCACCGGCACCGAGACCTTCGCCGAGGTCAAGCCGGCGAAACTGCTCGCCGTACGCCTCAACGACACCGATCTCGACCCGGCGACGCTTGACGACAACCGGCTGCCGCTGACCGGGCTGGCGGTGCAGAACGCGCTCACCGTTGAGGCCGAGATGGCGTACACGAACACCGGCGAGGGGATGCACCGCTTCGTCGATCCCACCGACGGTGAGACCTACCTGTACGTGATGTCGTTCCTGGACGATGTGCAGCGGGTCTTCGCCGCCTTCGACCAGCCGGACCTGAAGGCGCCGGTCACGCTGTCGGTGACCGCGCCGGAGCACTGGACGGTGGCGGCCAACGCGGAACTGGCGGCCAACCCGGCACCGGGCCGCTGGGAGTTCGCCCCCACATTGCCGATCGCGACGTACTTCTTCACCCTGATCGCCGGTCCCTGGCACGTCCGCCGGGACACCCACGACGGGATCCCGGTCGGTGTCTACTGCCGGCGCTCACTCGCCGAGCACCTCGACACGGACGCGGCGGAGATCTTCACCGTCACGAAGCAGTGTCTCGACCGCTTCCATCAGCTGTTCGACGAGCGCTACCCGTTCGGCAAGTACGACCAGGCGTTCGTGCCCGAGTTCAACGCCGGTGCGATGGAGAACCCGGGCCTGGTCACCTTCCGCGACGACTACGTGTTCCGCTCGGCGGTCACCGACAGCCAGCGCGAGCTGCGTGCCACCACCATCGCCCACGAGATGGCCCACATGTGGTTCGGCGACCTGGTCACCATGCGGTGGTGGGACGACCTTTGGTTGAACGAGTCGTTCGCGGAGTACCTGGGCACCCGGGTCACCGCCGAGGCGACCCGGTTCGACCGGGCGTGGACGACGTTCGCGTTGCGCCGCAAGGCGTGGGGGTACGCCGCCGACCAGCGACCCTCCACCCATCCGGTGGCGCCCGAGCGGGTCATCGACGCCGCCGAGGGGCTGCTCAACTTCGACGGCATCTCGTACGCCAAGGGAGCCAGCGTGCTGCGGCAGCTGGTGGCGTGGCTCGGCGACGAGGCGTTCCTGGCCGGTCTCAACGATCATTTCGCCCGGCACCGCTTCGGCAACGCCACCCTCGCCGACCTGCTCGAGAGCCTGGCCGCCAGCAGCGGGCGGGAGCTCACCGACTGGGCGGAGTCCTGGTTGCGGACCGCGCAGGTCAACACGCTGCGGGCCGAGGTGGCGCTGGACGCCGACGGCCGGTACGGCGAGGTGGCGATCGCCCAGACCGCGCCGTCGACACACCCGGTGCTGCGCCCGCACCGCATCGGCGTGGGACGGTACGCCGTGGACGGCACCGCCGAGCGGATCGAAGTCGACCTCGATCCGAAGACCGACGATGGTCGCACCCGGCTGGCCGGGCTCACCGGGGAACCGGCGGCCGCGGTGCTGCTGCCCAACGACGGTGACCTGACCTTTGCCAAGATCCGCCTCGACGCCGCCTCGGCCGACTCGGTGCCGCTGTTGCTGCCCCGCCTCGCCGACCCGCTGGCCCGGGCCCTGCTCTGGGGTGAGGCGCTGGATGCGGCGACCGACGGGGAACGGCCGGTCACCGGTCTGGTCGACCTGATCGTCGCGGCGTTGCCCGCCGAGACAGAGGTGATCATCGTCGAGGACGTGCTGGCGATGAGCCGTACGTTGATCGACCGCTACCTCGACCCGCTGGCCCGACGGTCCGCCCTGGCCCGGGTCGCCGAGTCCTGCCGGCGGTTGCTCGACGGCGCCGCGCCGGGGGAGTCCTTGCAGCTGGCCGCCGCGCGAGGGCTGATCGCCGCGAGCACCGACGCCGAGTTGCTCACCGGGTGGCTCGCCGGCCGGGCCGTACCGGCCGGTTTGGCCGTGGACGCCGAACTGCGGTGGGCGCTGCTCGGCCGGCTGGTGGTACTCGGTGCCGCCGGGGCGGCCGAGATCGCGGCCGAGGTCGCGGCCGACCCCAGCGCCACCGGTGCCGAGCGGGCCGCCCGGTGCCGGGCCGCCCTGCCCGATCCGGCCGCGAAGCAGGCAGCGTGGGAGATCATCGTGTCGAACACGGAGCTGTCGAATCGGTTGGTCGAGGCGACCGCGGAGGGCTTCTGGCAGCCCGAGCAGGCGGAACTGACAAACCCCTACGTCGCCAGCTACTTCGCCGACATGCCGGCCGCCGCGCGGCTGCGTACGCCCTGGGTGGCCGACGAGGTCGCCAAGCTGGCCTTCCCCCGCCACGCGGTGTCCCAGCCCACCCGGGAGGCGGCCGCGGCGCTGCTGGCCCGCGACGACCTCACGCCGGGGCTGCGTCGGGTGGTCACCGATGCCGACGACGACCTGCGCCGGGCCCTGGTGGCGCGCACGGCGGTGGCCGCCACGAGCGCCTGACCTGCACCGGCCCCGCTGCTCAGCGGGGCCGGTCAGATTTTTCCGGTGAACCGGCATAGTGACGCCCCCCTCGTGGCGTGTAGATGGGTGACACGAGGGAGGCAGCGCATGGACGGCGCGGCAGAGCGGGAGTTCCGGGAGTACGTCGCGGCACGGCAGGGAGCACTCTTCCGTACCGCGATGCTGCTCACCGGCCACCGGCAGGACGCCGAAGATCTGCTACAGACGGCGTTGGCAAAGCTCGCCACCCGCTGGACGTCGTTGCGTGATTCCGGTTCGCCCGACGCCTACCTGCGCAGGATGCTCTACCACCAGCAGGTGAGCGTGTGGCGCCGGCTGCGACACCGGCGCGAGCGCTCGTACGCCGAGCCGCCGGAATCTGCCGTTCAGGTCGCCGATCCGGCCGCTGACACCGCGTTGCGGGTGTCGCTGGCCGAGGCGCTGCGGGGGCTCACTCCCCGGCAGCGCGCGGTAATCGTGCTGCGCTACTACGAGGATCTGCCGGAGGCCGAGATCGCCTCGATCCTGTCCTGCTCGGTGGGTACGGTGCGCAGCCAGACGCACCGCACCCTGGCTCGCCTTCGTGTCTCCTGTCCCGAGCTTTCGCTGACCATGGAGATGAAATGACAAACGACATCGAGGACCGCCTCGGCCTGGGGCTGCGCGAGCTGGCGGAGGCGCCGGAGGTGCCGGTACCCACCGGCCTCGCCGAGGGTGCGCTCGCCCGCGCCCGGTGGGCCCGCCGCGCGCACGTCGTGACGGGCGGGCTGGCGGCGGTGGCCGTGACCGGCGTCATCGCGACGCCGTTCCTGCTGTGGTCGGGCGGCGGATCCGAGCCCGCTCAGTTCGGCGCGCCACCGCCGCCCCCGGTGACGGCGCCATCGCTGGCACCGACGGCCGCGCCCGGCGCGGTCGGATCGGCGGATCCGGATGACTGCCTGGAGGCAACTCGGATCACCGGCGAGACCAAGCAGGTGGCCCCCGGCAACTGGCCCGAGTACGTGCGCATCGCGATGGACCGGCTGCCCGAGGGCAAGAACTGGGTCATGCAGTCGGGCTACGGCCCGTGCCAGCCGAGCGCGCGGGACACGTCCAACGCCTACTCCGTGATCAACCTCGGCCCCTCCCGCGAGGACGGTGGACATCTCACGCTCTACCTCGCTGACCGGACGCACCACCAACTGCCGGCTGACTGTGCGGCGGTCGAGGCGGCGGCCGAGCAGGAGGGCGCCGACGGCACCCGGCGCGGCGAGGTGGTCGAGTGCACCGAGGGCACCGCCAGCAGGCCGCTGTTCTACGCGATCGACACCAGCTACGGCGAGCTCCACGCGGCTGCGGTGTGGGCTGACGGGCGCGCGGTGTGGATGGAGTCCATCCCCAATGTGGGTGCGCCGCTGCCGCTCGACCTGGCCGGCCTGCGCACGGTCGTGACGGACCGGGAACTGGTCGACCAGCTCGGCTGAGCCGGGGTGCTCAGGTGTGCCCGCCCGGTCGATGGGACAGGCTCTACGATCAACCGGTGGAGGAAGACATCCGGCGGATCGGGATCATGGGTGGCACGTTCGATCCGATCCATCACGGGCACCTCGTGGCCGCGAGCGAGGTGGCGGACCGGTTCGGCCTCGACGAGGTGATCTTCGTGCCGACGGGGCAGCCGTGGCAGAAGGCCGACGTCCCGGTCAGCTCGGCCGAGGACCGTTACCTGATGACCGTGATCGCCACGGCCTCCAATCCCCGGTTCCAGGTGAGCCGGGTCGACATCGATCGCGGCGGCCCCACCTACACCGTCGACACCCTGCGCGACCTGCGCTCCCGCTACGGGACGAAGGCGCAGCTCTTCTTCATCACCGGCGCGGACGCCCTGGAACGGATCCTGAGCTGGAAGGACCTCGACGAGATCTTCGAGCTGGCGCACTTCATCGGGGTCACCCGGCCGGGCTTCGAGCTGACCGCGGCGCACCTGCCCGCCGACACGGTGAGCCTGGTGCAGGTGCCGGCCATGGCGATCTCGTCCACCGACTGCCGGGCGCGGGTCGCCCGGGGCGAGCCGGTCTGGTATCTGGTGCCGGACGGTGTGGTGCAGTACATCGCGAAAAGGCGCCTCTATCGGGAGTGATCCGGCCGTTTCATCCCTCTTTCCGGGTGAAACTGACGAGTCGCGAATCCGGGCCGTGTGAGAGGCTGGAAGCATCGCACGGTTGATCGAAGGAGAACGGTGACAGTTTCCGAACGCGCTCACGAGCTGGCGATCGTCGCCGCTCAGGCCGCGGCCGACAAGAAGGCCCAGGACATCGTCATCATCGACGTGGGTGACCAGCTCGCCATCACCGACGCGTTCCTGCTCGCCGCGGCCCCGAACGAGCGCCAGGTGCTGGCGATCGTCGACGCCATCGAGGAAGCCCTGCTGGACCTGCCGGAGAAGGCGAAGCCGGTGCGGCGCGAGGGCGAGCGCGGCGGCCGCTGGGTGCTGCTCGACTACGTCGACCTAGTGGTGCACGTGCAGCACACCGAGGAACGCGAGTTCTACGCCCTCGACCGGCTCTGGAAGGACTGCCCGACCATCCCGTTCGTCGACCGGGACCTGGCCCGCGCCGAGGCCGCCGCCGGATCGGGCGAGTGACCAGGCTGATCATCTGGCGGCACGGCAACACCGACTGGAACGCCGCCAGCCGGGTGCAGGGGCAGACCGACGTACCGCTCAACGATCTCGGCCGGGAACAGGCGCGCGCCGCCGCGCCGCTGCTGGCCGCGCTGCGCCCGGACGCCCTTGTCGCCAGCGACCTGAACCGCGCCGCGGAGACCGCCGCCGCGCTGTCCGCGCTGACCGGCCTGCCGGTACGCTCCGACGCCCGGCTCCGGGAGCGGCACTTCGGTACGTGGCAGGGGCTGCTGCTCACCGAGGTCGCCGAGCGGTTCCCCGAGGAGTACGCCCGCTGGCGGGCCGGGGATCTTGACCCGGGAGCGGACATCGAACCGCTTGACGAGTTGGGCAAGCGCGTCGGCACCGCCTTGCAGGAGGCCGCCGATGAGCTGCCCGGCGGCACCGTCGTGATCGCCACCCACGGTGCCGCCGCCCGTCAGGGCTGCGGCCACCTGCTCGGCTGGGCGCACGACGTGCTGCGTACCGTCGGGTCGCTGGGTAACTGTCACTGGACGGAACTGCGCCACGACATCGAGCGTGGCTGGCACCTGCGCGCCCACAACGTCGGCGCGATGGACGTCCCCGCCGCCCCGACCGGCACCGCCGCGACCGTCACCCCGGTCTCCGCCGAGTCGGTCTGAGGACGCGGTAGGGCAGTCGTCCAGCTTGATCCGCTACGGTTCCCGCATGCCCGTAGCGGTCGTCACCGACTCCACCGCCTACCTGCCACCCGAGCTGGTGCGGGAACACCCGCTGACCGTGGTGCCGCTGACCGTGGTGCTGGCCGGTGTCGAAGGGCTGGAGGGCGTCGAGACGTTCCCGGCGGACGCCACCCGGGCACTGCGCGCGCGGCGCGTCTCGGTGAGCACCTCCCGACCGTCGCCGGAACAGTTCGGCCGGACGTACCGGGAACTGCTGGAGGCCGGCGCGGAGGGCGTCGTGTCGGTGCACCTGTCGGCCGGGCTCTCCGGCACGGTGGAGGCCGCCGAACTGGCCGCCGCCGAACTGGGCGACCGGGTCAGTGTGGTCGACAGCCGCTCCTGCGGGATGGGTCTCGGCTTCCCGGCGATCGCGGCCGCCCGGGCCGCCGCGCGGGGCGCCGACCTGGCCGGGGTACGCGCTGCGGCAGCGGCCGCCGTCGCTCGTACCAGCATCCACTTCTACGTCGACACGCTGGAGTTCCTCCGCCGAGGCGGGCGGATCAACGCGGCGGAGGCACTGCTCGGTACCGCACTGTCGGTCAAGCCGATCCTGCACATGCCCGAGGGGCGCATCGTGCTGCGGGACAAGGTCCGCACCGCCAGCCGGGGCATGGCACGTCTTGTCGATCTCGCCGTCGAGGCGGCCGGCGACGTACCTGTGGACCTGGCGGTACACCATCTCGACGCACCGCAGCGAGCCGACGAACTCCTCGGCACACTCACCGCCCGGCTCGGCGATCGGCTGCGCGACGCGTACGTCTCCGAGGCCGGTGCCGCCGTCGCTGTGCACGTCGGGCCCGGTCTTGCCTGCGTGGTGATTCACCGCCGGCCGGACACCCCTGCCTGACCTACCGCTGCTTCGCGCACCCGCTCGGCGGTGGTGGCGACGGTGGGCGAGGATTGGTCGCGGATCCCGGGCTGGGGAGGTGGGGGCGGGTGTCCTGTGTGGTGACCGGTGGTGGCCGTGGAGTCGGCCGGGGCATCGTGGAGAGGTTGCTCGCCGACGGCCGGACGGTGGTGGTGATCGAACGAGATCCCGGCGCACTGTCCTGGATCGAGGGTCACACCCGGGCCGACCAACTCGCGGCGGTGGTCGGTGACGCCGGTGACGAGCGCGTCGCCGGCCGGGCCGCCGACCTGGCCGAGCGCGTCGAGCCGCTCACCGGGTGGGTGAACAACGCCGCCGTGTTCCGCGACGCCTCGGTGCACGACGCGCCGGTCGGCGAGGTCGTCGATCTGATCACCCGTAACCTGCGTCCCGTCGTGGTCGGTGCGGCCACCGCGGTACGCCGCTTTCTCGCCGCCGGCACCGCTGGCGCCGTGGTGAACGTCTCGTCCCACCAGGCGAGCCGGCCGGTGCCGGGATGCCTGCCGTACGCCACGGCCAAGGCGGCGGTGGAGGGGCTGACCAGGGCGCTCGCCGTCGAGTACGGCAGGTACGGCATCCGGGCCAACACGGTCGCCCTCGGTTCGGTGGCCACCGAACGACACGAGGTGCTGCTGGCCGAGGCGGAACCGGACCGGGCGCGGCGGATCGAGGCGGAACTGGCCCGGCTGCACCCGGTGGGCCGGATCGGGCAGCCGCAGGAAGTGGCGGAGGCGGTCGCGTACCTGCTCTCACCGGCGGCCGGCTTCGTCAACGGGGTGACCCTGCCGGTCGACGGCGGGCGCTCCGTGCTCGGTCTGGACCCGGAGTCGCGTACGGACTGAACCGGTGCCGGCTTCCTCGTCGCCATAGCAGATCCGGTGCGAGATCAGGGCGTTGTCCACAGAGTCCCGCCCTGTCCACAGGTCGGCGGGCTCGGCACACCCGTCGGGGCCTGGCCGCCCTAACCTCGCGCCGTGTCGAAGGACGAGCACGACGAGGTGGTCCGGCAGCGGCTGTGGCGACTGATGCCCGGCACGTCGGACCTGCCAGCCGACGCCGCCGTACCGCCGCCGTCGGTGACGGACTGGCCGACAGTGCTGCTGCCGGTCCAGGCTGTCGACCCCGGTGGTGACACTGGCCCGGTTCGTGCGGCCGGGCCGCTCCGGGCCGGTGGTCCGCTGCATGCCGGCGACGGGGGACCGGTTGTCGTCGAGCGCGAGCGGACGACCGGCGAGGCGTCGCCGAGGCCCCTCCTGCCGGGGCCGGGTGCCTTCGATCCGGGGCGGCGCGGAGTCCGCGCGCTCGCGGCCGTCGCCGTCCTCGTGGTGCTGGCCGCAGGATTCTGGGCCTGGCGATCCCGTCCCCAGGTGGAGCCGGTCGTCGCCGAGGCCGGAGCCGCCGCGACACCGGATCCGTCCGTCGGTGTCGGCGACGAGCCGGCGGTGCCGGCGACGGAGTCGGCAGGTGACGTGGTGGTCGCCGTCGCCGGGAAGGTCCGGCGGCCCGGACTGGTGCGCCTGTCGGCCGGCGCGCGGGTGGCCGACGCCATCGACGCCGCCGGAGGGGCGTTGCCGGGGGTGGACGTGGCGATGCTGAATCCGGCCCGCCGGATCAGCGACGGCGAGCTGATCCTGGTCGGCGTACCGGCGCCCAGCGTGGCCCCGGGCGTCCCGCCCTCGGGGACCCTGCCCGGCTCGGGTCCGGGCGGCGAACCCGGCACCGGCGGGCGGGTCAACCTGAACACCGCGACATCGGCGCAGCTGGAAACGTTGCCCGGGGTGGGGCCGGTGCTCGCCCAACGGATCATCGAGCATCGCGACCAGCACGGCGGCTTCCGGTCCGTCGGTGACCTGCGTCAGGTGAACGGGATCGGCGACGCGCGGTACGAGCAGCTCAAGGACCTGGTGACGGTGTGAAGGCGTCACCTGCCCCGGTCGCGCGGCCGGCCGGAACTCCCGACCTCGCGACAAGCGCGACCACTCCGGACCTGCGAATGGCGGGCCTTGCCGTGGCGGCCTGGCTCACCGCGTTGGCGGGGCTGCACCTCGACGCCCGGCGGACGCTGCTGGTGGCCGTCGCCGCGACTGGCCTCGCCGGGATGGCGACACTGCACCTGCTCGGGTTCGTCGGCCGCCCCGGTCCGACCGCGCGCCGACACGGCTGGATCGTGGTCGCGGTACTGATCGGCGTGGTCTGCGGCGGGGCGGCCACCTCGGCGCGGCTGACCGTACGGGACGCGGACCCGCTGCGCGTCCTGGTGGACGAACGATCCCGGGTCAGCACCGAACTGGTCGTCCGGGACGATCCTCGGCCGGTGCGCGGCGGCATCGTGGGCCGTCCACCGACCCTGCTGGTGCCGGCCAGGCTTGTCACGCTGACCGGGCCGCAGGGCCAGCGGCTCACCACACCGGCGCGGGTACTGGTGCTCGCCAACGATCCGGCGTGGCTGGGGCTGCTGCCCGGGCAGCGGCTCACCGCGACGGGACGGCTGGCCGAACCACGCGGTGGCGATCTCACCGGGGCGGTCCTGATGGCGGTCGGTGCACCAGTCCAACTCGGTCCACCCTCGGCCCTGCAACGCGCTGCCGGCCGGCTCCGCGCCGGCCTCCAGCAGGCGTGCGCGCCTCTGCCGGACGACCCCGGTGGCCTGCTGCCCGGCCTGGTCGTCGGAGACACCAGCCGGCTGCCCGACCCGGTGGAGGAGGACTTCCGGGCCACCGGGATGACGCACTTGAATGCGGTTTCCGGATCAAATGTGGCAATTGTCGTGGGTGCGGTGCTGCTGCTGGCCCGCTGGGCCCGAGCGGGTCCCGCGCTGGCCGTGGGCCTCTGCGGGCTGGCCCTGGTGGGCTTCGTCATCCTGGTCCGGCCGTCGCCGAGTGTGGTACGCGCGGCCACCATGGGCGCGATCGGGCTCGCCGCGTTGGCCGCCGGCCGGCCCCGGGCGGCAGTGCCCGCGCTGGCCGCCGCCGTGGCGGTGCTGGTACTTGTCGACCCGGACCTGGCCGGCGACGCCGGTTTCGCGCTGTCCGTGCTCGCCACCGGCGGGTTGCTGCTGCTCGCACCGAGTTGGCGGGACGGTCTGCGCCGACGGGGCGTACCGCCGGGGGCGGCCGAGGCGCTGGCGGTGCCGGCCGCCGCGCAGCTCGCCTGTTCACCGGTGATCGCCGGCCTGACCGGCACGGTCAGCCTGGTGGCGGTGCCGGCGAACCTGCTCGCGGTGCCGGCGATCGCCCCGGCGACGGTGCTCGGCGTGGCGGCGGCGACCGTCTCGCCGATCTGGCCGGGCGGCGCCGAGACCGTCGCCTGGCTGGCGCACTGGCCGGCGTGGTGGCTGGTGCTTGTCGCCCGGTACGGCGCCCGGCTGCCGGCGGGCAACCTGCCGTGGCCCGGCGGGATCTCCGGGGCGCTGCTGTTGACGGCGCTGACCGTGGCGTTGCTTGTCGCCGCCCGGCGTCCCCTGGTACGTCGCCTGGTGGCGGTCTGCGCCGTCGCGGTCGTGCTGGGCGCCCTGCCGGTGCGGGTGATCGCGCCGGGGTGGCCGCCGGAGGGTTGGGTCGTCACGGCCTGTGCGGTAGGTCAGGGCGACACGGTGCTGCTGCCGGTGGCGGCCGGCCGGGCTGTCGTGGTCGACGCCGGTCCGGATCCGGCGGCGGCGGACGCCTGCCTGCGCCGGCTCGGCGTACGGCGGGTGTCGCTGCTGGTGGTCAGCCACTTTCACGTGGATCACACCGGTGGGGTGGCGGGGATCTTCCGGGGAAGGCCGGTGGACACGGTGCTGGTTCCGCAGTGGCCGGAGCCGGTGGCCGGCCGGGACCTGGTGCACAGGACCGCCGCGACACACGACACGCCTGTGGTGCCCGCCCCGGCGGGGTGGCGCTACCGGGCCGGCGCGGTCGACCTGACCGTGCTCGGTCCGCCGTACCCGATGCGAGGGACCCGCTCGGATCCGAACAACAACTCCCTGGTGCTGCTCGCCACCGTCGACCGGGTGCGGATCCTGCTGACCGGCGACGCCGAGGTGGAGGAACAGCAGGCGATGCGGGAGCGGCTGCCTCCGGACGGGCTGCGGGCCGACGTGCTCAAGGTCGCCCACCACGGCTCCGCGTACCAGGATCCGGCCTTTCTGGACGCGGTGCGGCCGGCGGTGGCGCTGGTGCCGGTCGGCGCGGGAAACACCTACGGGCATCCCAACGAGGCGGTGCTTGCCCGGCTGGCCCGGGGCGGGGCGCGGGTGCTGCGTACCGACGTCGGCGGTGACCTGGCAGTGGTGTGGTCGCCCCGAGGGCTCGGGGTGGTGAGCGCTGGTGTCGACCGGGTCCGTCCACAGCGATGAATCGACGGCAATTTACCGCGAAAAGCGGAGGATAAGGTAAATGTCTGGATTTGCGCTGAGTGCGGGGTCTGCCGGCCGAGTACCGACGAGCAGGCTGGACCAACCGGCCGAGCGTGCGAATATGGGCGGCGTGACCGCCGCCAGTGCCGCTCCTATTGTGCTCGTCCTCGGCGACGAGGAGCTGCTCGCCACGCGCGCGGTGACCGAAACCGTCGCCGCCGCCCGGGCCGCCGACCCCGGCGTCGACGTGCGCGAATACCAGGCTGGCCAGCTGACTGTCGGTGAGATCGACGAGATGCTCAGCCCGTCGCTGTTCGGCGGGCGTCGGGTGCTGGTGCTCCGGTCCGGCCAGGACGCCCGTAAGGACCTGGTCGCCGCCCTGCTGGCATACGCGAAGAACCCCGACCCGGAGGTGCAGCTCGTGGTGGCGCACCTCGGAGCCGCGAAGGGCAAGGCGTTCGCCGATGGACTGAAGGCGGCCGGTGCCCACGTGGTGCCGGCCACCAAGCTCAAGGGGCACCGCGACCGGGTGTCCTTCGTCCGCGACGAGATCCGCCGGGCCGGCGGGCGGTGCACCGACGACGCCGCCGAGGCGCTGATCGCTGCGGTCGGCAACGACCTGCGCGAACTCGCCGCGGCCTGCTCCCAGCTGATCGCCGACACCGACGGCCGGATCGGTGCCGACACGGTGGCCCGCTACTACCGGGGCCGGGTGGAGGTGAGCGGGTTCACGGTGGCAGACGCCACGATGGTCGGTGACCTGCCGGGTGCGCTGGAGGCCCTGCGCTGGGCGTTGCACGTGGGTGTGGACCCGGTGCCGATCGCCGACGCCCTCGCCGACGGCATCCGGACGGTCGCCCGGGTCGCCTCCGCCGGCCGGGGCAGCCCGTACCAGCTCGCCAGCAGCCTGGGCATGCCGCCGTGGAAGGTCGAGCGGGCCCAACGGCAGGCTCGTGGTTGGACCCCCGACGGGCTGGTGCTCGCCATGCGGGCGGCGGCGGAGTGCAATGCGGCGGTCAAGGGCGGCTCCGACGACCGGGCGTACGCGCTGGAGAAGGCGGTCTTCTCGGTGGCGGCCGCACGGCAGGGTGGCGCCAGGTGAGCGGAGCCCTCCGTGGCTCGTGGGCCACGATCCCGGCCGACGAGGAGCGGTACCGTCCGTTCTACGCGCGGGTGCTCGGGCTGCGGTTCGTCAATCCTGGCGGGGTGCTCTGCTTCATCTTCTTCGAGGGGGCGATCGCACTGGCGGCCCTGCTCGCGCTCGCCGAGCTGGTGACCTGGTGGGCGGTGCTGGTGCTGCCCGCCGCGGTGGCCGTGATGGTCAAGCTCAACGATCTGGTGGCCGCCGCGGTGGTGCGCTCCGCCGCGGCCGTGCCCGAGCAGGAGCGTGACCGGTTCCGCCGGCAGATGGAGCCGGTGGTCGGACGGGCCCGGGTCGACTGGCTGCGACACAGCGTGCCCGGCGTCGTGGTGCGCTCCGAGCCGGCGGACGAGCAGCACCGGCCGGCATCGCGTGGCGCCGAGGGCGAGGCCGATCGGGGCCGGTCCGGGCCTCGACCGGGAACCACCGAGCCCGGGTCCTGAGCAGGGCGCGTCACTCGACCGAAAACCGATCAAGCCCGCGAAACGATCAGGACCCCGGTCGCCCGCCCGGCCGGCAGGGGATCAAAGGTCAGCAGCGAACCGGACATCCGGCTCGGCACGGCTACCAGCCCGACCGGAAGCGGGTCGACGGCCGGTGGACGACGTGCGGAAGCCCCGAGGCGGTGCCTCGGGGCTTCCGTCAGGTCTGGGCGCTGGCTCAGGAGGCGAGCGACGCGACGCGCTTGGCGATCGCGGACTTGCGGTTCGCGGCCTGGTTGCCGTGAATGACGCCCTTGCTGGCCGCCTTGTCCAGCTTGCGCGCGGCGTCCTGCATGAGGACGGTGGCCTTCTCGACGTCACCGGCCTCAGCGGCCTCGTGGAACTTGCGGATGGCGGTCTTCAGCGACGACTTGACCGACTTGTTACGCAGCCGGCGCTTCTCGTTCTGCCGGTTGCGCTTGATCTGGGACTTGATGTTCGCCACGCGACAGCCTCGTCTTGATAGCTCGGGTTGGTCAGCTTGCGCGCGCGACGAGCATGCGTCATCGCTGCGCGAAGAGCCAGGTTACCAGGTCGGCTCGAACAGGCCAAAACAGCCTCCCGCCCCACCCGCCCCCGACCACCCGTCAGCCGCCCTGGTTGATCATGAGGTTAGCGGCAATCGTTGATCTTCAAACTGCCGCTAACCTCATGATCAACGGTGTGGGTGCGGGCGGCGGGTGTGGTCAGGTCCAGTCTTGGCGGTGGGACAGCCAGCGGATGGCCTGTTCACCGGTCCAGCGGTGGTGGGCGGGCAGGTTGGTCGAGGCGGTCGGTGGTGCCGAGGCGGCGGCGGTGAGGTGGTAGCCGGCCAGGGCGGCAAGTGTCACGTCCAGCGCGTCGTCGGGCGCGTCGGCGGCGGCCGGGTGGGCGGCGAAGAGCGCGTCGACGTCCAGCCCGGTGGCGTACCCGGTGATGAGCAGGGTGACCAGGTCGAACCAGGCGGGCCCGTGACACAGCCACGGCCAGTCGCAGAACCAGACCGAGCCGGCGGTGTCGATCAGGACGTTGTCGACCCGCAGGTCGCCGTGGGTGAGTCCGGTCGCGGCGGCGGCGTACCCGGGCAGGCGCGACTCCAGCGCGACCAGGTCGGCCAGGTGTCCCCGGGCCGGGGCGGGCAGCGGCGGTACCGGTTCCCGGCCGGCGTCGACCTCGCCCCACCAGAGGATGTCGTCCCGGGCCAGGTCGGCGAGGTGCGGCAGGCCGAGTGCGGTCAACTCCGCCGGTGGGTCGGCGAGCGCCTCGGCGACGGTGGTGAAGGCGGTCAGGGTGGCGGTCAGTTCGGACTGGTCCCACGGCAGTCGAGGGGTGTGCCCGTCGACGGGGTCGAGGCAGAGGACGTACCAGCCCGCCTCCCACAGCGTCCAGCGCAGCCGGGGCACCGGCAGCCCGGCCGGCAGCCGGGTGACGATCGCGGCCTCGCGGGCGTACCAGTCGACCAGGTGCGGCTGCTCGGCGTGGGGCGCGGCCTTGACGAACGCGCGCTGCCCGTCGGCGGTGTGCAGCAGCGCGGCGAAGCCACGGGTGAATCCGGCACCGGCGGTCCGGGCCTCGATCACCGGCGCGCCCAGCCGCGCCGCTACCGCGGCCCGCAGTGCGGCCGGCAGCGCGGACCACGCCGGGCGCTGGGCGGTGGCGTGGTACGGCACCGCGGGCGGGGAGGGAACGCTCACCCGACCATGCTGCCCGGTGGCCCACGCGGTGCCGACCTCCGGGCTGCCCGCCGCCAGCCCTCCGGTGCGGATCGGCGCATCCGGTGCGCTGTCTGCCAGACTGCCAGGCCATGAGGACCGACGACTTCTGGCAGTTGATCGACCGCGCCCGTGCCGGCGGGGGAGAGCCGGACGCCATCGCCGCCCGGGCCGTCGCGTTGCTCGCCGCCCGTGACCCCGAGGAGATCGTCGGGTACGCCCACCACCAGCAACGGGTCCTGGCCGCGTCCTACCGGGTCGATCTGTGGGGCGCCGCGTACCTGATCAACGGTGGCGCTTCCGACGACGGATTCGAGTACTTCCGGGGCTGGCTGATGACCCAGGGACGGGAGGTCTTCGCCCGGGCGGTGGCCGATCCGGACTCGCTTGCCGAACTACCGCAGATCCGCTCCGCCTCGCTCAGCGGCGAGGAGTTCGAGTGCGAGGAGATGCTCGCGGTGCCGTGGGACGCGTACCGCAGGGCCACCGCGACCGACCTGCCGGGGGAGCGCGCGGCGACGCCGCAGCCCGATCTGAACGACTTCTGGGACTTCGACGACGAGGACGAGGCCCGCCGGCGACTGCCCCGGCTCGCCACCCTCTTCGTCGAGCCGCCGCAGGAGTGACGGACGCCCGGCCGATGTCCGCCGGGGACATGGGAGCATAGAGGGGGCCGGCGGGTGCCGGCCCGCTCACGTCAGCCGACCAGAACGGACCGCTGTGCCACCGACGCTCGATCCCGGCGCGAACGCTCCTGGTGCCACCGACCCGGGGCGGATCAGGAACTTCTGCATCATCGCTCACATCGACCACGGAAAGTCGACCCTGGCCGACCGGATGTTGCAGCTCACCGGTGTGGTCGACCCGCGGCAGATGCGCGCGCAGTACCTCGACCGGATGGACATCGAGCGCGAGCGCGGCATCACCATCAAGAGCCAGGCGGTCCGGATGCCGTGGACGATCCGGGAGGGCGAGCGGGCCGGCGAGCAGGCCGTGCTCAACATGATCGACACGCCTGGTCACGTCGACTTCACCTACGAGGTGTCCCGGTCGCTGGCCGCCTGCGAGGGTGCCATCCTGCTTGTCGACGCGGCCCAGGGCATCGAGGCGCAGACGCTTGCGAACCTGTACCTCGCGCTCGAGAACGACCTGCACATCATCCCGGTGCTCAACAAGATCGACCTGCCGGCCGCCCAGCCGGAGAAGTACGCCGAGGAGCTGGCCCACCTGATCGGCGGCGACCCGGCGGACTGCATAAGGGTCTCCGGCAAGACCGGTGAGGGGGTGCCGTACCTGCTCGACGAGATCGTCCGGCAGTTCACCCCGCCGGTGGGCGACGCCGACGCTCCGGCCCGCGCCATGATCTTCGACTCGGTGTACGACGTCTACCGGGGTGTGGTCACCTACGTCCGGGTGATCGACGGTCAGATCAGCGCCCGGGACCGGATCAAGATGATGTCCACCGGCGCGGTGCACGAACTGCTGGAGATCGGGGTCATCTCGCCGGAGATGGTGAAGGCGGAGGCGCTCGGCGTCGGTGAGGTCGGTTACCTGATCACCGGGGTGAAGGACGTCCGGCAGTCCCGGGTCGGTGACACCGTCACCATCAACAACCGGCCGGCCACCGAACCACTAGGTGGCTACAAGGATCCGAAGCCGATGGTCTACTCGGGTCTCTACCCGATCGACGGATCGGACTACCCGGCCCTGCGCGACGCGCTGGACAAGCTCAAGCTCAACGACGCCGCGCTCACCTACGAGCCGGAGACGTCGGGTGCGCTCGGCTTCGGGTTCCGCTGCGGCTTCCTCGGCCTGCTGCACCTGGAGATCATCGGGGAGCGGCTGGAGCGGGAGTTCAACCTGGACCTGATCTCGACCGCGCCGAACGTGGTCTACCGGGCGATCCAGGAGGATGGCCAGGAGGTGGTGGTCACCAACCCGAGCGAGTACCCGACCGGCAAGATCGCCGAGGTGTACGAGCCGACGGTGCGGGCCAGCGTGCTGACCCCGAACGACTACGTCGGTGCGGTGATGGAGCTCTGCCAGGGCCGCCGGGGCAACCTGCTCGGCATGGAGTACCTCTCCGCCGACCGGGTGGAGCTGCGCTACACGCTGCCCCTGGCCGAGATCATCTTCGACTTCTTCGACCAGCTCAAGAGCCGCACCAAGGGTTACGCCTCGCTGGACTACGAGCCCACCGACGAGCAGGCGTCCGACCTGGTGAAGGTCGACATCCTGCTGCACGGCGAGCCGGTGGACGCGTTCAGCGCGATCGTGCACAAGGACAAGGCGTACGCGTACGGCACCACGATCGCCGCGAAGCTGCGCAACCTCATCCCGCGCCAACAGTTCGAGGTGCCGATCCAGGCGGCCATCGGCAGCCGGGTGATCGCTCGGGAGACCATCCGCGCCATCCGCAAGGACGTGCTCGCCAAGTGCTACGGCGGTGACATCAGCCGTAAGCGCAAGCTGCTGGAGAAGCAGAAGGAGGGCAAGAAGCGGATGAAGATGGTGGGCCGGGTGGAGGTCCCACAGGAGGCGTTCATCGCCGCGCTCTCCTCCGACTCCGACGGCAAGGCCTCCGGAAAGAAGTGATCGACCCGCCCGTCGCGGCGCACAATCGGCATTGACGGGCGGCATGACCGGTGGCGTCCGCTGATGGCGCTCTGGGCGGTTTGGGGATTCGGCGTCGAGGGAATCTGATCGGCACGACAGGAATCCCCGAATGACATCTTCTGGGTAAGGAGAGCCGCCATGGAGCTGACCGTCTGGGGCATTATCACCGCGCTGTTCGTGGGTCTGATCATCGGCGCGCTGGGCCGCCTGGTGGTGCCCGGCCGGCAGGACATGCCGATCTGGCTGCACATGATCATCGGTGTCGGTGCGGCGCTGCTCGGCACCGTGCTCGCCCGGGCGATGGGCATCGCCACGGTGACCGCCGGCATCGACTGGGCCGAGCTGGCCATCCAGGTTGCCCTGGCCGCGATCGCGGTCGCCCTGGTGGCCGGCGTGGGTAGTCGCCGTCGCGGTGTCACCCACCGGTAACCGCATCCGCCTCGACGGGCGCCCGGCCATCAGGCCGGGCGCCCGTCCGCGTGTGGGCCGGTGCGCGTGAGCTATCGGGGTCGTCGCGACTTCTCGGCCAGAAAAGCCGGTTTGGGATCTTCACGGGTCGGGCATTAGGCGGTCACGACAGGAACACCACAAACGTGGAACGTCTTTTGTGAAGGAGAGCGACCATGGAGCTCACCGTCTGGGGCATCATCACCGCGCTGATCGTCGGTCTGATCATCGGCGCGCTGGGTCGCCTGGTGGTGCCCGGCCGTCAGAACATGCCGATCTGGCTGCACATGCTCATCGGTGTCGGCGCCGCGCTGCTCGGCACGGTGATCGCCCGCGCCTCCGGCTTCGCCGAGACCGCTGGTATCGACTGGCGGGAGCTGATGCTCCAGGTGCTGCTGGCCGCCGTCGCGGTCGCGCTGGTCGCCGGTGTGGGCCGCAACCGCCGGGGAGTCACCCACCGGTAACAGCTGAACCATCGAAAGGCGCCCGACCGTCGAGGTCGGGCGCCTTTCGCGTGGGTACGCCCAGCTTCCTGCCCGCAACCGACGCGACCCCTCCGGCGGTACGGACGGCCATCGACCACTGTTGTAAAGGAAATCTTCGTACTAGGGTGCGGTGCAGAAGGTTAATGCCAGGCACGGTGGGAGGGGAAGCGGCGTGAACCTGTGGAAACGGCTGGCCCGGGTCACCGCCGTCGTGGCCGCGACCGGGATGGTGCTGGTGGGCTGCGGTGGCTCCGGGGATGACGCGGCCGACGCCAGCAGGCTGACGGTCTGGATGATGGGCGAGGGCGGTGCCGAGCAGACCGCGTTCCTCGACGAGGTGGAGACCGAGTTCCGGCTCACGCACCCCGACACCGACGTGATCGTGCAGTACGTCCCCTGGCTGGAGGCGCCGAAGAAGTTCCAGGCCGCGCTGGCCGGCGGCGAGGGACCTGATGTCACCGAGCTGGGTAACACCGAAACCCAGGGCTGGGCCGCGCAGGAGGCGCTCGCCGACGTCACCGATCGGATGGCCGGTTGGGCCGACAGCCGGGACATCCTGCCCGATCTGGTCCGCAACGCTCAGCTGGACGGGCGGCAGTACGGGGTGCCGTGGTACGCCGGTGTCCGGGGTGTGTACTACCGCACCGACTGGTTCGCCGAGGCGGGCGTGCAGCCCCCGAAGACCTGGGACGACCTGGTGGCGGCAGCGAAGGCGGTGCAGGCGACCAGGCCCGGAACGTACGGCGTGGCCGTGCCGGGCAATTCGGAGCTGCCCTTCTACTCCTTCCTCTGGGCCGCCGGGGGCGAGATCGCCACCCGGGACGGCGACGCCTGGAAATCCGGCCTGACCTCGCCGCAGGCCCGTCAGGCGGTCACCTTCTGGACCGACCTGGTGACCGTGCACAAGGTCGCGCCGCCCGCCGCCGCCGGCTGGAACGAGATCGACGCGCGTACCCAGTTCGCCACCGGCAAGGCGGCGATGGCCTTCGCGGGCAGCTGGCAGCAGGGAGCCATCGCCAAGGACAATCCGGAGATCGAAAAGGTCTGGGGCACCTTCCCCATCCCCGGCCCCGACGGCCGTCCGGCACCCGCCTTCGCTGGCGGCTCCGACGTCGCCATCTGGCGCGACAGCCAGCGCCAGGATCTGGCCTGGGACTACCTCACCGTGCTGCTGAACAAGAAGCACGCCCAGCAGTTCGCCGACAGTCTCGGCTTCTTCCCCGTCTACGCCGACCTCGTCGCCGGCAGCACGTACGCGGATGACAAGATCATGGCGGCGTTCGCGACCACCATGCAGAACACCAGACTCACGCCGCTCACCCCGAAGTGGGTGGAGGTCAGCCGGACCAGAACGGTGACCCAGGCGATGAACAGCTCGGTCATGAAGGGTCAGAAGACGGTCGAACAGGCCACCGCCGACGCGGCCGCGGAGATGGAAAGCATCCTCAACGCCAGGTGACCGCGCTGACCGAGGTGCCGGAGGCGGCCGCCGCGCAGGAGAACCCCGCGCGGCGGCGTCGCCGGGTGGACCGACTGCCGTACCTGCTGTTGCTGCCCTGCCTGGTGGTCATCGGGGGCCTGCTGCTCTGGCCGTTGGGCCAGGTGGTGGTGATGTCCTTCCACCGGCTGGACAACGTCCGTCAGCTGCGCGGTGACCGGGCGTGGCCCTGGGTCGGGCTGGACAACTACGCAGGGATTCTCAGCGACCCGTTCTTCTGGACGGTGCTGCGCAACACCGTGCTGTTCGCCGCGGCCAACGTGGCGCTGACGATGATCCTCGGCACCCTGGTGGGGCTGCTGCTCAACCGCCTGGGCCGGAGGATGGCGGCGTTCGTGGCCGGCTGCGTGATGCTCGCCTGGGCCACCCCCGCGCTGACCGGCACCATCGTCTGGAGGTGGATCTTCGACGACACCAGTGGCCTGGTCACCTGGGCCTTCAACACCCTGCCGGACGGGCTCTCGCGGGCGCTGTTCGGGCGCGACGACTGGACCGGCTACGGCTGGTTCAACTCGCCGCTGCTGTTCTTCGCGATTCTCACCCTGGTGGTGGTCTGGCACTCGTTCCCGTTCGTGGCGGTAAGTGTGCTGGCCGGGCTCAAGAGCGTGCCGGGCGAGCTGCACGAGGCGGCCCGGGTGGACGGTGCCGGGCCGTGGCGGGTGTTCTGGCGGGTCACCGTCCCGCTGCTGCGGCCGGTCTTCGGCATCCTGGTGGTGCTCTCCACCATCTGGGATTTCAAGGTCTTCACCCAGTACTACGTGCTCGCCGGTGGCACCCATGACCGGCCGACGTTCATGCTCTCGGTCTACTCGTACGCCGAGGCGTTCTCACCCCCGCCCCGGTACGGTCTCGGCGCCGCGATCGCGGTGATCCTCACCGTCATCCTGTTGGTCGTCACGGGCGTGTACGTGCGGTTGGTGCTCCGGCAGGAGGACGAGGCGTGACGGCCGGCCGGTCGGGTGGTGGAGGGCACGCTCGTACGCTGCGGCGCCTGGCGCTCAACGGTGCCGGACTGCTGGTGGCGCTCTTCGCCGCCTTCCCGGTCTACTGGATGATCACCACGTCGGTGAAGCCGAGCGGCGAGATCTTCGCCAGTTCCCCGCGCCCGCTGCCCGCCGAGCCGACGCTGGATCACTACCGGCAGATCCTCACCGGGAATCTCATCCCCGGGGTGAGGTTCACCGACTTCCTTCTCAACAGCGCCCTGGTGGCGGTGGCCACCGTGCTGCTGAGCGCGCTTGTCGCTCTGCTGGCCGCCACCGCCGTGGCCCGGTTCCGGTTCACCCTGCGGACCAGCTTCCTGATCATGCTGCTGGTGGTGCAGATGATCCCGCTGGAGGCGCTGGTCATCCCGCTGTTCCTGATGATCCAGCGGATCGGGTTGTACAACACCCTGCCCAGCCTGATCCTGACCTACCTCGGCTTCTCGCTGCCGTTCGCGATCTGGATGCTGCGCGGCTTCGTCGCGGCGGTCCCCCGGGAACTGGAGGAGGCCGCCGCCATCGACGGGGCCAGCCGGGCGCAGATTTTCCGCCGGATCCTGTTCCCGCTGGTGGCACCGGGCCTCGTGGCGACGAGCATCTTCTCCTTCATCACCGCCTGGAACGAGCTGATCTTCGCGTTGACCTTCATCAACCGCCAGGACCGGTACACGCTGCCGGTGGCGATGACCTTCTTCTTCGGCCGCGACGACACCGCCTGGGGGCCGGTGATGGCCGCCTCCACGCTGTTCACCCTGCCGGTCATCGTCTTCTTCCTGTTGGTGCAGCGGCGGATGGTCGCCGGCCTGGTCACCGGGGCCGTCAAGGGCTGAGGGGCGACCGGGCCGCTCCCGTAGGATGCGGATCATGACGGGCAGGGTGGCATCGGTGAACGTCGGCATCGTGACCGAGGCGGCGTGGGCCGGTGACGCGAGCGGGCGCAGCGGCATCGACAAGCGGCCGGCCGACGCTCCGGTGCTCTTCCGTACCGACGGGGTGGCCGGTGACTTCATCGGTGAACGGGCCCACCACGGTGGTCCGGACAAGGCTGTCTACGCGTACGCGGGGGAGGACGCGGCCTGGTGGGAGGCGGACCTCGGGCGCACCATCGACCCCGGCGGCTTCGGTGAGAACCTCACCACGTACGCGGTCGACGTGACCGGCGCCGTGATCGGCGAGCAGTGGGCCGCCGGTGAGGTGCTGCTCCAGGTGACCATGCCCCGTACCCCGTGCGCCACCTTCGCCGGCTTCTGGGGCGTACCGGATCTGATCAAGCGGTTCACCGTGCGGGCGACCCCTGGCGCGTACCTGCGGGTGGTGCGCGAGGGCGCGGTGGGTGCCGGCGACCCGATCGAGATCGTGCACCGGCCGGCGCACGGGGTGACCGTCGGCGAGGTGTTCCGGGCGCTCACCCTGGAGCCGGCGCTGCTGCCCCGGTTGCTGGCGGCCGACGATCTGCCCGAGCCGATCCGGGAGAAGGCGCGTCGCCGCCTCGGCGCACCGGCCGGCTGACGACCGGCGGGCCAGCCCCGGCCACGTCCGAGATGACGCGAAAGGTCCCGCCTGCCACGACTGGTCGTGGCAGGCGGGACCTTTTCGTCACGGTCCGGTCAGCGGAGCCAGGGGATGTTGCGGTTGAGCAGACCGCGCTGCTTGAGCTCCTTGCGCAGCGGGATCTCGTCGTCGATGTAGCCGTCCCAGTTGATGCCCCAGTAGTTGGCCGTGTGGGTGCCCTCACCGAGCAGCTGACGCTGCACCGGCGTGCGGTTGCGGTACCACTCGCCGTCCTTGTCGGGGTGCAGCTCGTCGAGCGGACGGATCCACCGGTAGGTGTAGCCGACGAACAGCATCTTGCGGGTGATGTTCGACAGGTTCGTCGACCGGGAGTGCCACTGGCGGCGGTCGAAGATGAAGGCGTCACCCGGGTTGGCGGTGATCTCGACCGTGCCCTCCGGATCCGGGTTGTGCACGCTCAGGTCCGTCGGGCGGGGCAGCGAGTTCCACAGGTGGCTGCCCGGGATCACCTTCGTCGCGCCCCGACCCTTCTCCGACAGGTCGGAGAGCACGTAGGCGACCTTCAGCGAGAACATCGGCCGCGGCAGGTTCGGGTCCATCGTCTCCGGGTCGGAGTTCTGCCGGTACCCGTCCTGGTGCCAACCCCAGTACGGCTTCTCGGGCTCCAACGCCGGCGGCGTGACGTCGAGGTGGTTGTGGTGGGTGTAGATGTTCCAGCCCGCCAGCCCCCACATGTAGGGGAAGGCGATCGGGTGGGTGAGCAGCTCGCCGAAGAGCTCGTCCCGCTCAAGGAAGCCCAGCAGGTGCAGGGTGCCGTCCTTGGTGGTGGTGCCCTTGGCCTTCTCCTCCTCGTACACCCGGTCGACCGCGGCCTCCAGAGCGGCCCGGTGATCCTCGGTCAGGACGTTCCGCAGCAGGAGAAAGCCCTGCTCGTGAAACTCCTTGCGGTCGACGTCACTGATCGGTTCATAGCCGGTCCGGTCGCCGTAGTCGAACGCCACGTCGTACCCCTCCCCAAGAGGTGAAACCATTTCTGGCACAGGCCGCCGATCGTAACGCGCGCGGAGACCGCCCGGGGGGCACCCCGTGAGCTTTCCGCGGGCATGACGACTGATGGCGCTTGTCCGACTACCGCAAGTTACGCAACGTGGTGGGACGAGTGCTTATATAGCGAATAGCCCGATTTTGCGGTGACTGCGGGTAAGGAGATCGAGGCTGCTCAGACGTCCGCGTGGACCTCGGCCTGGACCTGTCCGCTGCTGCGTTCGCTCTCCGGCAGACGCTTCCAGGTGCCGCGCTTGGCGGTCCACTCCCGGCCGTCGAAGGCGACCCGCTTCACCCCGTGCTCCTTCGCATGGGAGACCAGCCAGTGCGCGTACCGCCAGCCGGCCCGCTCCCCCTCGGGGATCGTCTGCGGGGCGTCGGCCGAGCGGGTCGCGGCGGCGCGGATGCCCACCGTCAGGCTCGCCAGGCCGACCTCGCGGTCCACCTCGGTGGCGAAGTAGTCCGAGCCCGGTCCGGAGTCCTCGGCCGGTGAGAATTCGGTCAGACCCCAGTCGAGCGTCAACCCCTTGGCCAGCGCGGCGATGGCTGCGGCGCCGCGCATCACCGGATCGCCGCCCACCGTGCAGGTGACCGCCGTGGTGGCGTTACCGAGCAGCGCCCGGGTGAGTACCTGCGACTCGTCGGCCCACTTCTCGTACGCCTCCGGGAAGGCCGAGCGCTGCACCTTCTGCGCGGCGTCGGTGACCCGCATGTCCTCCCAGCCGCGCACCTTCTTCAACGCCGCGTAGAACTTCCCGGCCGCGTACCGGGGGTCGCGGATCTGGGTCGGCGTGCCCCAACCCTGACTCGGCCGCTGCTGGAACAGCCCCACGGAATCGCGGTCACCGCCAGCCAGGTTGCGCAGCCCGGACTCCTGGTACGCGGTGGCCAGCGCCACCACCACCGCCCGCTCGGGCATCTCGCGCTGCACGCCGATCGCCGCGATCGTCGCCGCGTTCGCCATCTGCTGCGAGTCCAGAGTCACCTCGCCGTCGGCCTGCACCGTGCAGGCCCGGCCGGCCAGCGGCAGCCGTAGCCCCTCACCAGCCTGCCTCAGCACCACGATCAACCCGATCGCGGCGATCAGGACGAGGACCACGAAGCCCGTCGCGACAGCCCGAGTTCGCACCCGCACCTCCTGTGTCAAGGTCCGCCAAGCGTACGTCCCTCATCGACCAGTCCGGGTCGTCCGACCGGTTCCACCCCCGCGCGCCGTCCGTGCGCCGACCTGAGGTTCCCCGTCCCGGCCGTGGATCACCTGCCGAGTTCCGCCACCCAACGAGCCGGCCGCTTCTCCCGAAACGCGGTGACGCCCTCGATGCCGTCCGCCGACAGGAAGTACCCGGTGGACAACTCCGCCAGCTCGGTCAGCTCGGCGCGCAGGTCGACGGGGGCCGGCCGGCGCAGCAGTTGCTTCACCCCGGCCAACGCCGCCGGAGCACCCCGCACCAGCGAATCGCAGTACCGGTGCACCACGGCGGACAACTCCTCCGCCGGCACCGCGGCGGTGACCAGGCCGATCTCGGCCGCCCGCCGCCCGTCGAAGGTGTCGCCGGTCAGGTACAGCTCGGCCGCCGCCCGGGAAGACAGTCGAGGCAGCACCGTCGCGGAGATCACCGCGGGGATCACCCCGATCCGTACCTCGGTGAAGGCGAACGTTGCCTCCGCCGCGCAGACCGCCAGGTCGGCCGCCGCGATCAGACCCAGGCCGCCGGCCCGGGCCGGGCCGGCGACCTTCGCCAGCACCGGCTTCGGGCACTCCCGGACCGCCGCGAGCACGTCACCCAGCATCCCGGCGGGCACCGTGCCGCTGGCGTACGCCGCCGCGGTCTCCTTCAGGTCGGCTCCGGAGCAGAAGACCGGCCCGGTGTGGTCGAGCACGATCACCCGGACCGCGTCGTCGGCGACCGCGACCGCGAGCCCGGCCAGCAGTTCGGTCATCAGCGGCGTGGAGAGCGCGTTGCGGTTGTGCGGACTGTCCAGGGTGAGCGTGGTCACCCCGTGGGCCGTGGCGACCCGCACGAGCGCGTCGGGAGAGGTCATGTGAGGGCACACTAGTGGCCATGCCCGGCGTCCTTCCAGCAGGCGAGCCCGTCCCAGCCGACGGGTCGCTGCCCGCACCCGCCCGAGCGTCCGTCGGCGCCCGGGGTTTCGGGGTGTACGTGCACGTGCCCTTCTGCGCGAGCCGCTGCGGCTACTGCGACTTCAACACGTACACCGCCGACGAGCTGGGCGGTGGCGCGAGTCGGGAGGGCTACGCCGACGCCGTGCTGGCGGAGCTGACGCTCGCCGCCCGGGTGCTGGGCGAGACTCCGCCCACCCGGGTGGACACGGTCTTCGTCGGCGGCGGCACCCCCACCCTGCTGCCCGCCGACGACCTGGCCCGGATCCTCGACGCGATCGACCGGACCTGGGGGCTGGCCGCCGACGCGGAGGTGACCACCGAGGCCAACCCGGAGTCGGTGACGACCACCTCGCTGAAGGAGCTGCGCGCGGCCGGGTACACCCGGATCTCACTGGGCATGCAGTCGGCCGCGCCCGGGGTGCTCGCCGTGCTCGACCGCCGGCACAGCGCCGGCCGGGCCACCGCCGCCGCGCTGGAGGCCCGCGACGCCGGGTTCGAGCACGTCAACCTCGACCTGATCTACGGGACGCCGGGGGAGCGGGCCGAGGACTTCGCCGCCTCGTTGGACCAGGTGGTGGCCGCGGGCGTGGACCACGTCAGCGCGTACGCCCTGATCGTCGAGGACGGCACCCGGCTGGCCACCCGGATGCGCCGGGGCGAGTTGCCGTACCCGGACGAGGACGTGGCCGCCGACCGGTACCTGGCCGCCGAGTCCGCCCTCGACGCGGCCGGTTTCTCCTGGTACGAGGTCTCCAACTGGGCCCGCACGCCGCAGGCGCGCTGCCGGCACAACCTGCTCTACTGGACC
Source organism: Micromonospora sp. NPDC049891 (assembly GCF_040660295.1). Taxonomy (NCBI): domain Bacteria; kingdom Bacillati; phylum Actinomycetota; class Actinomycetes; order Micromonosporales; family Micromonosporaceae; genus Micromonospora; species Micromonospora sp. NPDC049891. The sequence goes on along the minus strand of NZ_JBFAML010000007.1, from coordinate 216,507 downwards.
GGCGGGGACTGGTGGGGCCTCGGGCCGGGGGCGCACAGCCACGTCGGCGGAGTGCGCTGGTGGAACGTCAAGCATCCCGGGGCGTACGCGAAACGCCTCGCCACCGGGGAGTCACCCGGGCAGGCCCGGGAGGTGCTCACCGGCGACGAGGCGCACATGGAGGAGGTCATGCTCCGGTTGCGGCTGGCCGCCGGCCTGCCGCTGAACGTGCTGACCGACGCCGGGCGAGCCGGCGCGGCGCGGGCACTGGCCGAGGGCCTGCTCGCTGAGCCCGCCCACGCCGCCGGCCGCGCCGTGCTCACCCTGCGCGGCCGGCTGCTCGCCGACGCCGTGGTCCGCGACCTGCTTCCCTGATCCCCGTCACCAGGCGGCCCGACCGGTCAGCGCTTCACGAACGAGTAGCTCATCGGATACTGGTAGAGCACCCCTTCGTTGGCCTTGACCCCGCCGATGATGCCGAAGATCACCGGCACGATCCCCGCGATGATCGGCGCGAAGAACAGGATGCCGCAGGTGATCGTGGCGAGCACCCAGCTCAGCACGCCGACAATGGCCCAGGTGAGCTGGAAGTTCAGCGCGGCCACCGAGTGTGCCCGGGCGATCGGGGACTGCTGCCCCCGGGTCATCATCGCGATCAGCGGCGCCACCCAGCCGAAGAGCCCGCCGCCGACGACCACGCCGAGCGGGCCACCGAAGTGGGCGATCAGGACCCAGGTCTTGTCCTCGTTGTTGGCGTAGCCGCCACCCGGTGCGCCGTAACCGCCGGTCGGGTAGCCGACACCGGGGGCTCCCGGCGGCGGCGGGTAGCCGCCGGGCGGGTACCCGCCGGGTGGGGGATAGCCGGCCGGCGGCGGCTGGTCGCCGGTGGGGGGTGGATAGCCGCCGGGCGGGGGATAGTCGCTCTGGCCAGGCGAGCCGGACAGTGGTGTCGTGGGTTCGTCGCCGGAGTCCGGGGGACGAGGTGGTTCAGTCATGGGGGTCACGGTAGGTGTCACCGGCAACGGCGCACCAGAGCGACACCGGCGAGTGTCAACCCGCCGATCGGTTCGATGATGGACGTGCTGACTTGATCATCGCGTCGACGGGGACCCCGACGTAGACTGGCACTCGCTACAGTCGAGTGCCAGAGTGTTCCTGCGGTGGCTGTGACGCTGAGGGCTGACCTGCGACAGGAGGTGGGAATGATGGGTCTGGACGACCGCAAGCTCGCCGTGCTCCGGGCGATCGTCGAGGACTACGTCGCCACCCAGGAGCCGGTCGGCAGCAAGTCGCTCGTCGAGCGACACCAGCTGGGTGTCTCACCGGCCACGGTCCGTAACGACATGGCCGTGCTGGAGGAGGAGGGCTACATCCGCCAACCGCACACCAGCGCGGGGCGGGTGCCCACCGATCGTGGCTACCGACTCTTCGTCGACCGGCTGAGCCGGGTCAAGCCGCTCAGCCCGGCCGAACGCCGGGCGATCGAGCGCTTCCTGGCCGGCGCCGTCGACCTCGACGACGTGGTGCACCGCACGGTGCGGCTGCTGGCGCAGCTGACCCGTCAGGTCGCCGTCGTGCAGTACCCGAGCCTGGCCCGGTCCCGGGTGCGTCACCTGGAACTGGTGCCGATCTCCACCACCCGGCTGATGCTCGTGATGATCGCCGACACCGGCCGGGTCGAGCAGCGGCTTGTCGAGCTGCCCGCACCGGTCCTCGCCGACGACGTCCTGGACCTGCGCCGGTTGGTCAACGAGAAACTCGTCGGAGTCCGCCTGTCGGAGACCCCGCCGCTGGTGCAGGCCCTGATCGACGACTGTGCGCCGCACCTGCGCCCGGCCATGACGACCCTGTCCACCGTGCTGCTGGAGACCCTCGTCGAACGGCACGAGGAACGGCTCGCCCTGGCCGGCACCGCGAACCTCGCCCGGGGCGGCCTGCTCGACTTCCAGGGCTCGTTGCGCCCCATCCTCGAAGCTCTTGAGGAGGAGGTCGTGCTGCTCAAGCTCATCGGTGAGGTGGAGCCGAGCACCCTGCGGGTACGCATCGGCGACGAGAACGAGTACGACAACCTGCGGGCGGCTTCCGTGGTCAGCACCGGGTACGGCCCGGGCGCGACCATCGTCGGGGGGATGGGCGTGCTGGGACCGACCCGGATGGACTACCCCGGAACCATCGCCACGGTGAGGGCCGTGGCACGCTACGTGGGCGAGCTGCTGGCCCAGAACTGACAAGTCAGGGCCGACGGCAGGCTGCCGCCGCCGAACGGCGTAACTCGAGACGAACACGAGGACACGGAACGCAGTGGCCAGGGACTACTACGGCATTCTCGGCGTGAGCAAGGGTGCCTCCGATGACGAGATCAAGCGCGCCTACCGCAAGCTGGCGCGCCAGTTCCATCCGGACGTGAACCCGGACCCGGAGGCACAGGAGAAGTTCAAGGACATCAACGCCGCGTACGAGGTCCTCTCGGACGATCGGAAACGGCAGATCGTCGACCTGGGCGGGGACCCGCTGGCACCGGGCGGGGGTGGGCCCGGCGGTCCGGGCGGCCCCGGCGGGGCCGGACCCTTCGTCGGCTTCCAGGACATCATGGACGCGTTCTTTGGCGGCGCCACCGGCGCCGGACGAGGCCCGCGACCGCGTACCCGCCCCGGTGCCGACGCGATCCTGCGCCTGGAACTGGACCTTCAGGAGACCGCCTTCGGCGTCGAGGCGCCGATCACCGTCGACACGGCGGTGCTCTGCACCACCTGCTCCGGTGCCGGCACCGCCGCCGGCACCCACCTGGCCACCTGCGAGGCGTGTGGCGGTCGGGGCGAGGTGCAGTCGGTGCAGCGCACCTTCCTCGGCCAGGTGGTCTCCGCCCGGCCGTGCACGGTCTGCCAGGGTTACGGCACCACCATCCCGCACCCCTGCCCGACCTGCGCCGGTGACGGCCGGGTGCGCACCCGTCGGTCGCTGACCGTCAAGATCCCCGCCGGGGTGGAGGACGGCATGCGCATCCGCCTCGCCCAGCAGGGCGAGGTCGGCCCGGGCGGCGGCACCGCCGGTGACCTCTACGTGGAGATCCACGAACGGCCACACGACGTCTTCTCCCGCAAGGGCGACGACCTGCACTGCCGGGTCACCGTGCCGATGACCGCCGCCGCGCTCGGCACTCGGCTGACCATCAAGACGCTCGACAGCGAGGAACCGGTGGACGTCAAGCCGGGCACCCAGCCGGGCAGCACCCTGCGGCTGCGGGCCCGTGGCGTACCGCACCTGCGCGGAGCCGGGCGGGGCGACCTCTACGTCCACCTGGACGTGCGCACCCCCACCAAGCTCGACGCCGAGCAGGAGCGGATGCTGCGCGAGTTCGCCAAGACCCGCGGTGAGGAGGTCGCCGAGCTGACCAAGCAGGGCGGCTTCTTCTCCCGGATGCGCGACGCCTTCAACGGCCACGCCTGACGTGTCCGCCCCGCTGTTTCTGGTCGAGTCGCTGCCGACCGCCGCGTCGATGGTGTTGGACGGCCCCGAGGGCCACCACGCCGCCACCGTGCAACGGCTGCGGGTCGGCGAGCAGGTGCTGCTCGCCGACGGCCGGGGCGGCACGGCCACCGCCGTGGTCACCGCCGTCGGCCGGGGCACCCTCGACCTCGACGTGACCGACCGGGGGTACGTCGACGCGGCGAACCCCCGGCTGGTGGTGGTCCAGGGCATCGCCAAGGGCGACCGGGGCGAGCTGGCCGTGCAGGCGATGACCGAGGCCGGCGTGGACGAGATAGTCCCCTGGGCGGCGAGTCGCTCGGTGGTGCAGTGGCGCGGTGACCGGGGCGTACGGGCCCGCGGCAGGTGGGTCGCCACCACCCGCGAGGCGACGAAGCAGGCCCGACGGGCGTGGCTGCCGGTGATGGCCGGAGCACCCGACGAGGCCACCGCCTCGGTGGCGCGCCGGATCGCCGGGGCGGCGGCCGGGTACGTGCTGCACGAGGAGGCGACCGACCGGCTGACCACCGTCGAGCTGCCCGATCACGGCGAGATCGTGCTGGTGGTGGGGCCCGAGGGCGGCATCACCCCGGACGAGCTGTCGACCTTCCAGGAAGCCGGCGCGCGACCGGTACGGCTCGGCACCTCGGTGCTGCGCACCTCCACCGCGGGCGTGGCCGCCCTGGCGGTCCTCGCCACCCGCCTGCTGCGTTGGTGAGCGTCGCGCGAACGTCGCCGAGGATCACTTCCTTACACTGCCCGGATGGGAAGCGACTGTCTGTTCTGCCGCATCGTCGCCGGAGAGATTCCGGCCACCGTGGTCCGTGAGACGCCCACCACGCTCGCCTTCCGCGACATCGACCCGAAGGCGCCGGTACACGTGCTGGTCGTGCCGAAGGAGCACTACGCGGACGTGGCCACGCTCGGCCAGGGTGATCCGGCGCTGGCCGGCGAGGTCCTGGCCACGGCCGCCGCGGTGGCCGAGGACGAGGGACTGCTCGGCGACGGGTTCCGGCTGATGTTCAACACCGGCGCGTACGGCGGTCAGGAGGTCTTCCACGTGCACGCCCACGTGCTTGGCGGCGCACCACTCGGCCCGATGCTGGCCCGGAGTATCGGATGACCTCCGCCGCCGGCCGCACCTCCGCCGCCGGTCGCCTGGAACGGATGGTCCGGCAGGTCCAGGCGCAGGCCCGGGTGCCGGCGGTCTCGGCGGCGGTGCACCGGGCCGACCGGCCGCTGTGGACGTGCACCGCTGGCGGCACCGGCAACGACACGGCGCTGGACGAGCAGACCCGGTTCCGGATCGGCTCGGTGACCAAGACCTTCACCGCCGTCCTCGTCATGCAGTGCCGCGACGCCGGGCTGCTCGACCTCGACGACCCGTTGCGGCGCCACCTCGACCTGCCGGCGCACGGCGAGCTGACCGTACGCCGGTTGCTGTCGCACACCGCCGGCCTGCAACGGGAGCCGTACGGCGACGTCTGGGACACGCTGCGCGCACCGGACGCCGACCAACTGATCGCCGAACTGGCCCGGGCCGAGCGGGTGCTGCCGAGCGGGCGCCGCTACCACTACTCGAACCTGGGCATGGCGCTGCTCGGCCGCCTGGTCGGGCAGGTACGCGGCGGCACCTGGGCGGAGGTGCTCACCGAGCGGGTGCTGACCCCGCTCGGGCTGACCGCCACCAGTGTCACCCCGGGGCCGCGCGCCGCGACCGGATTCCTGGTCGACGCGTACTCCGACGAGGCCCATCCGGAACCACCCACCGACTTCGGCGCGGTGGGGCCGGCCGCGCAACTGTGGAGCACGGCTACCGACATGGCCCGGTGGGCCGCCTTCCTGGCCGACCCGGCGGCGGTGGACGCGGCGGGCCGGGTGCTCACTCCGGCCACCCTGGACGAGATGCGCTGGCCGGTGACGGTCACCGACGAGGCCGTGTGGGCCGGCGGGTTCGGTCTCGGCCTGATCCTGGTGCCGCAGGGGGAGCGGGTGGTGCACGTGGGGCACGACGGGGCGATGCCCGGCTTCCTCGCCGGGGTGTACGGCCGGCGGGGCGGCGAGGGCACCCCCGCCGCTTTCGGCGCTGCCGTGCTGGGCTCCTCCGGCACCGCCACCGAGCTGCTGGAGCTGCCGCACCGGCTGCTCGCCGAGGCGGTCGAGCACGACCCGGCCGACATCGATCCGTGGCGTCCCGGTGATCCGGCGCCGCCGGAGCTGCGCGGGCTGCTCGGCCGCTGGTGGGGCGAGGGCTTCGAGTACGTCTTCTCGTGGCACGAGGGGGCGCTGCGGGCCCGTGGCGCCGGTGACCCCCCGGGGAAGCCGCCCGCGGTGTTCGCCCCGGTGCCGCAGCGACCGGACGTGTTCCGTACCGTCTCCGGCCGGGAGAACGGTGAGCTGCTCCGGCTGACCCGGGACTCCGCCGGCGTGGTGGTCCGGATGCACTGGGCGACGTACCGGTTCACCCGCCGTCAGGAGACCTTCGAGGGCTTCGACTTCCGCGCTTGACCTGGGCGGAATGCCTGTTCTGTCCGGTGGTGCCGGGACGCCACGGCGGCGGAAATGGGCAGCGTGTCCGCGCCGTTGACCCGATACCATGGATGCAACGTCCGCGCGCCGAGCCATGGGCCGGCACCGAGATCGAGAGCAGGTGGCGCAGGGCCCTCGGGCCCGACCTATGACCGGCACCCCACCTCCCGGCCCGCCCCGGGTGCAGACCAGGATCACGGTCCCCGACTCGAAGATCATGGTCAACCTGCTCGGCGCGGGTGACGAGATCCTGCGACTGGTCGAGCGCTCGGTGAACAGTGACGTGCACGTGCGTGGCAACGAGATCACCATCACCGGCGCTCCCGCCGACAACGCCCTCGCCGAGCGGCTCTTCAGCGAGCTGCTCGAACTCATCGAGAAAGGCGAGACCCTGACCACAGATGCTGTCCGGCGTACCGTCGGCATGCTCGAACAGGGTGGTACGGAGCGACCCGCCGAGGTGCTGACCCTCAACATCCTCTCCCGGCGCGGGCGCACCATCCGTCCCAAGACGCTCGGGCAGAAGCGCTACGTCGACGCGATCGACGGGCACACGATCGTCTTCGGCATCGGCCCTGCGGGTACCGGTAAGACCTACCTCGCCATGGCCAAGGCGGTGCAGGCGTTGCAGGCCAAGCAGATCAACCGGATCATCCTGACCCGGCCGGCGGTCGAGGCGGGTGAGCGACTGGGCTTCCTGCCCGGCACGCTCAACGAGAAGATCGACCCCTACCTGCGTCCGCTCTACGACGCGCTGCACGACATGCTCGACCCGGAGACCATCCCGAAGCTGATGGCGGCCGGGACGATCGAGGTCGCCCCGCTGGCATATATGAGGGGTCGGGCGCAGCCGTACGACGCCCGCGTTCTGACGCCGGAAGGCTTCAAGCGGTTCGGCTCACTCCAGGTCGGCGATCTGGTGATCGGCTCGAACGGCATGCCGACCCCGGTGATCGGGATCTACCCGCAGGGGCCCAAGCAGGTCTACCGGGTGACCACGCAGGACGGGGCCTCCACCCTGTGCTGCGGTGAGCACCTCTGGACGGTCGCCACCCCCGAGGACAAGCGGCGTGGTCGCCGACGCACGCTGGAGACCCAGGAGATGATCGGGCAGGAGCGGCGGGGATACATCCGCCGTTACGAACTGCCGGTGGTGGCTCCGGTCCAGCTGGAGCCGCAGGACGTTCCGCTCGATCCGTACGTCCTCGGCCTGCTGCTCGGTGACGGGTCGATCTCGTGCCGCACGACGCCGGGGTTCACCACGGCGGACCCTGAACTCGCCCGGGCGATCGAGGACAACCTCGTCGACATCGAGCTGCACCGCAAGAGCGAATACGACTATGTGCTCCGGCACACCAAGGGTCACCGCGGCGGTGTGATCGTCGCCAACCCGGTGACTGTCGCGCTCCGCGAGCTGGGTCTGGCCGGCACGAAGTCGGGCACCAAGTTCGTGCCGTCCGCATATCTCCGGAACAGCGCCGATGTCCGGCTGGCCGTCCTGCAAGGGCTGCTGGACACCGACGGCGGGCCGGTCGTTCAGGCGGGACGTACCTGCCGGGTGCAGTACTCGACCACCTCTCCCCGACTGCGTGACGACGTCGTCCACCTGGTCCAGTCACTCGGTGGCGTGGCGACGTGGCGTGTTCGGGCGGCCGAAGGCCGCAAGCCGGGCCTGGCCAACGGTCGACCGGTCGCGTACCGGTCGGACGCATATGTCGTGGAGATCCGCTTGCCGGAGGGCGTAGCGCCGTTCCGGTTGTCGCGTAAGCGCCAGCGGTACGAGGAGTGCGGCGGCGGCCGGCCGATGCGTTTCATTGACTCGATCGTTCCCGCAGGTGTCCAGGAGACGATGTGCATCCAGGTGGCGGCGGAGGATTCGCTGTACGTCACCGATGACTTCCTGGTCACGCACAACACGCTCAACGACGCGTTCATCATTCTCGACGAGGCGCAGAACACCACGCCCGAGCAGATGAAGATGTTCCTCACCCGGCTCGGCTTCGGCTCCAAGATCGTGGTCACCGGCGACGTCACCCAGGTCGACCTGCCCGGCGGGACGACAAGCGGGCTGCGCATCGTGCGGGACATCCTGGACGGCGTCGAGGATGTGCACTTCGCGCAGCTGTCCAGCGCCGACGTGGTACGCCACCGGTTGGTCGGGGAGATCGTCGACGCGTACGCGCGGTGGGACGCCGAGAACCAGCAGGCGCAGGGCGTGCACGCGGTGTCCGGGCGTAGTGCCCAGGGCAACCGCGGCGGCCGGCGCCGCTAGACCGAGGGAAGACAGTTGTCCATCGAGATCGCCAACGAGTCCGGTGCCGAGGTCGACACCGACGCCGTGCTCGCCGTGGCCCGGCACGCGCTCGACGAGATGGGGGTCAACCCGCTCGCCGAACTCTCCGTGTTGCTTGTCGACGTCGACTACATGACCGAGCTGAACCATCGTTGGATGGGCGGCGACGGCCCGACCGACGTGCTTGCCTTCCCCATGGACGAGGGCAGCGTCGACCACGGGCCGGGTGAGACCGCCGCCGCGGCTGGTGAGCCGGCGCTGCTCGGCGACATCGTGCTCTGCCCGGAGGTGGCGGCGAAGCAGGCCGCGACCGCCGGGCACAGCACCGCCGACGAGTTGCACCTGCTCACCGTGCACGGTGTCCTGCACCTGCTCGGCTACGACCACGCGGAGCCGGAGGAGGAGCGGGAGATGTTCGGGCTCCAGGCCCGGTTGCTGGCGAGCTGGCGGTCGGCCCGCTCCCGGTGATGGACACTCCGTTGGCCGCGGCCGCCACCGGCCTACCCGACCTGCAACTGCTCGTCTTCGCTGCCGGGCTGGTGGTGCTCGCCGGCCTGATCGCGATGACCGAGGCCGCGCTGGCCGCGGTCTCCCCGGCCCGGGCGGCCGAACTGGCCCGCGAGGAGGTCCGGGGAGCCCGGACCCTCCAGGCGGTCGCCGGTGACGTGGTCCGGCACCTCAATCTCCTGCTTCTGCTCCGGCTGCTCGCCGAGCTGACCGCTACCACGCTTGTGGCGCTGGTGGCGGTGGACACCTTCGGCGCGGGCTGGCGTGCGGCGCTGGTCACCGCCGGGGCGATGACCGTGGTCAGCTTCGTCGTGGTCGGCGTCGGTCCGCGCACCCTGGGCCGGCAGCACGCGTACGCGGTGGGCCGTTCGGCCGCCCCGCTGGTGCGCTGGCTGGGTCGGGTGCTCAACCCGCTGGCCTCCCTGCTGATCCTGATCGGTAACGCGGTCACCCCGGGTCGTGGTTTCCGGGAGGGCCCGTTCGCCACCCAGGTCGAGCTGCGGGAACTGGTCGACCTCGCCGAGCAGCGGGGCGTGGTGGAGCACGGCGAACGGCAGATGATCCATTCGGTCTTCGCCCTCGGTGACACGATCGCCCGCGAGGTGATGGTGCCGCGTACCGAGATGGTGTGGATCGAGTCGGGCAAGAACCTGTCCCAGGCGCTCGTGCTGTTCCTGCGTTCCGGCTTCTCCCGGATTCCGGTGATCGGCGAGAGTGTCGACGACGTGCTCGGCATCCTTTATCTCAAGGACCTGATCCGCCGTACCCAGGGCGGGGCCGCGGAGGACCATCAGCTGCCGGTGGCCGAGCTGATGCGGCCGGCGACGTTCGTGCCCGAGTCCAAGCCCGTCGACGATCTGCTGTCGGAGATGCAGGCCGCCCGCAATCACCTGGTCATCGTGGTGGACGAGTACGGCGGCACCGGTGGCCTGGTCACCATCGAGGACATTCTCGAGGAGATCGTCGGGGAGATCACCGACGAGTACGACGTCGAGCGTCCGCCGGTCGAGCAGTTGCCCGACGGTGCGGTGCGGGTCACCGCCCGGCTGCCGGTCGAGGATCTCGGCGAGCTGTTCGACACCGAGCTGCCGCACGACGAGGTGGAGACCGTGGGTGGTCTGCTCGCGCAGACCCTGGGGCGGGTGCCGATCCCGGGTGCGCAGGTCGAGGTGGCCGGTCTGCGACTGGTCGCCGAGGGCACCACCGGTCGCCGCAACCGGATCGACACGGTGCTGGTGCGCCGGGTGGAGCCGACAGACACGCCTGACGACCCGGGCGGCCCGCCGACCGCGTCCCGTTCCGACAACGACCGATCCGAGGAGAGGCAGCCCGCCGATGCCTGAGTCACCCGCCGTACCGACCGCCCGGCCCACCGGCTCCGAACTGAGCGCCGAGGACGGCAAGCTGGTCATCCTCGCCCGTGGTGCCCGGGGACGGGTGGGTGCCGTGGAGGGGGCTGCGGTCCGGGACCAGGACGGCCGGACCTACGCGGCCGCCAGCGTGTCGCTGCCCTCGCTGACCATCACCGCGCTGCAACTGGCTGTCGCTTCGGCGGCTGCCGCGGGTGCCACCCGGCTGGAGGCCGCGGTGGTGGTGACCGAGGCGTCCACGCTGGACGGTGCCGGGTACGCGGCCGTGCGTGATCTGGCTGCTGACGCGCCGGTGCATGTGGCCGGGCCGGACGGCACGGTGCTCGGCACGGTGACCGAATGAGCGAGGGGATCGTCAGGGTGCCTCGTGGCGGCGCGGAGCGTACCGGAGCGGCGGCGTGAGCGAGCGGGCCTATCGGGCGGGTTTCGCGTGTTTCGTGGGGCGGCCGAACGCTGGCAAGTCCACGCTGACCAACGCCATCGTCGGGCAGAAGATCGCGATCACGTCGAACAAGCCGCAGACCACCCGGCATGTCATCCGGGCGGTGCTGCACCGGCCGGAGTCGCAGCTCGTGCTTGTCGACACTCCGGGGTTGCACCGGCCCCGTACCCTGCTGGGTGAGCGGCTCAACGATCTGGTTCGGCAGACCTGGAGCGAGGTCGACGTGATCGGCCTCTGCATCCCGGCCGACGAGCCGATCGGCCGAGGTGACCGGTTCATCACCGGGGAGCTGGCCGAGCTGAAGGCGACGGTGCTGGCGGTGGTCACCAAGACCGACCTGGTCGATCGCAAGCGGCTGGCCGAGCAGTTGCTCGCCGTCAGCGAGCTGGGGGAGTTCGCCGAGATCGTCCCGGTCAGCGCGGTCTCCGGGCACCAGGTGGACACGCTTGTCGACGTGATGACGCGGTATCTTCCCGAGTCGCCGCAGTTGTACCCGGACGACATGCTCACCGACGATCCGGAGCAGGTGCTGGTGGCGGAGCTGATCCGGGAGGCGGCGCTGGAGGGCGTCCGGGACGAGTTGCCGCACTCCATCGCGGTCGTGGTGGAGGAGATGATTCCGGAGGGCCGGCTGACGAAGATCTACGCCGACGTGTACGTGGAGCGGCCCAGTCAGAAGGCGATCGTCATCGGGCACCGGGGCGCTCGGCTCAAGGGGGTCGGCACCGCCGCGCGGCGGCAGATCGAGGAGCTGCTGGGTACGAAGGTCTACCTCGATCTGCACGTGCGGGTCGCCAAGGACTGGCAGCGCGACCCGAAGCAGCTACGCAAGCTCGGCTTCTGAGCCGATCGGGCGGGTCGGTCGAATCGGACGACCGCCATCGGATCGACTGATCGGGACCGGTCAGGCATATGGGAAGTTTCACTATCGCAGTGGGTCTCTGGCCGTTTCGTGGGCGGGCAACGGAGGGTAGGGAGGCAAGAGCCTTCGCGCCCCCGACATAGATGCAGGCTGATGCGAAACCGATACCTGGACCTGCTGCGCGCCCTTGCCATCGTGCGGGTCGTCGTCTACCACGTCACCGGCTGGGCCTCACTGACGCTGCTGTTCCCGGCGATGTCGGTGATGTTCGCGCTCGCCGGCTCGCTGATGGCCGCGTCTCTGTCGCGGTCCGGGCCGACCGCGGTCGGCCGGCGACTACGGCGGTTGTTGCCGTCGCTGTGGGTGGTCGCTGCGATCTTCGTGCCGGCGATGGTGCTCACCGGGCTGCCGCTCACCCCGAAAGTGCTGCTCTGGCTCTTCCCGGTGGCCGATCCGCCGGCGAACTACTGGGGCGCGCTGGCGATGAGCCCGATCTGGTACCTGCGTGACTACCTCTGGTTCGTGCTCGCCTCTCCGGTCGCGCTGTGGCTGTTCCGCCGCTTTCCGCTGCCCACCCTGCTCGCCCCGTACTGCCTGTTGCTGGTCATCGAGGTGGGTATCTACCAGGATCCGCCGGTGGTGCTGCGCGAGTTCGGCCTCTACTTCGGCGCGTGGCTGCTGGGATTCGCCCACCAGAGCGGGATGTTGCGTCGCCTGAACGCCTGGATTCTGCTGCCGACCGCGGTCGCGCTCGCGGCGGTGGGCGGCGCCTGGATCCTGACCCACCAGGGTCCGCGTGGCTACGACCTGAACGACATTCCGCTCGGTAACGCGCTCTGGTCGGCCGCGTTCATCCTGGTGGCGCTGGGGCGGGCCCCGGCGACCGCGGCGTGGGTGGACCGTAACGCGTTGTTCGCCCGGGCGGTCACCGTGCTGAACCGGCGGGCGTTGACGGTCTACCTGTGGCACATGGCGTTCGTGGTCGCACTCACCCCGCTCGTCGACGTGGTCGGCTGGTCGCATCAGGATCTGCTGGGGCTGGCGATCCGGGTGGTCCTGGTCTTCCTGCTGGTGGGCCTGGTGACCGCGATGGTGGGCTGGGTCGAGGACGTGGCGGCGCAGCGTCCGCCCGAGCTGATCCCCGGTGGCCGCCGCCCGGCGCCGCGCCCCACCCGCCCGCACGCGGAGTCGTACGCTGGCGACGACCACGGACCGAGCGGTGGTGTGGCCCCGGTCGGCGCACCGCAGGCCCCGGGGGACGACGAGGGTCAGGGCCCGATCGGGGCCGACCGGTCCGCCGGGGCACCTGTCGCCCGGCCGGGCGAGCGCCGGGCGGAGACGGTCCCGGAGCAGCGTGACCGGGGCGGTGGGGTCATCGCGAGGTGACGGTGATGTCGCCGCTGCCGGTACGCAGGTCGAGCACGGACGTGGCGGAGGGGTCATCCGGCACCCCCAGGTCGATCTCGCCGGAGTCGGCCCTCGGCCGGACCTGGTACGCCCCGCCGGGCACGGTCAGCGCGACGTTGCCACTCGACGCGTGTGCCCGCGCGGAGACGGGCTTGTCCAGGTCGAGGGTGACGTCGCCGGACTTGGTTTCCGCGTCCACCTCGCCGCCGAGCCGGCTTCCCGTCACGTTCCCGGAGGAGGCCCGCAGCACGACAGGCTTGGCGATGTCGTACACCTCGATGTCGCCCGAGCCGGTTTCCACCCGCACCGTGTCGGTCGCCGCGGCGACCCGCACGTTGCCGGAGCCGACCTTGAGGTCCACCCGGCCGACGCGGCTGAGATCGACGTCCCCGGAGCCGGTCTCGCCGCGTACGCCCACGCCCGCGCCGACCGTCACCTCGTAGGAGACGGTGCACCGGCTGCCGCAGGAGGTGTCCAGCACCAGTTCCGTGCCCTTGATCTCGTACGTCGCCTCCGGCTGGTCGCCCTGGTAGCGCACCACGCGCTTGACGCGTACCCCGTCCGCTCCGCCGTCGGCCCGGACCACCACGTCGCCGGAACCGGGCAACACCTGGATAGCGGTGATCCGGGCGGACTCGGTGGTGTCGAAGTCCAGCTGCCGGTACGACAGGTTGTCACACCCGACCAGGACGATGAGGGCGGCCGTGGCGGCGACCGCCATGCCGGTCCGGCGCGCGGCGCTCCCTCGTGGCGCGGTGGTTCGGCGCGTGGTGGTGGGCCGATCTGCGGCGGTGGGCCGGGGGACGGCGATGGTCCGGTGCGAAGCCATGCCGAGCACGCTACGACCGGCCCCACCGGGCGCGCATCCGGGTTCGCCGGCACGGTGACCCCGAGCGGACCCTGAATTCCGACCCGGGGTCGGACCTGATTTCCGGCCGGAGGGGAGAATGGCGCGATGGCCGGGTACCGCCGACAGCTCTACCGCGACGACGCGGTGGTGCTGCGTGTGCAGAAACTCGGCGAGTCCGACCGGATCATCACCCTGCTCACCCGCCGGCACGGGCGGCTGCGGGCGGTGGCTCGGGGGGTGCGTCGCACCACCTCGAAGTTCGGTGCCCGGCTGGAGCCCTTCGGGCACGTGGATCTGCAACTGGCCGGCGACCCCAAGGGGGAGCACGGCAGCTCGCTGCACAGCGTCAGCCAGGTCGAGGGGATCGACCTCTACGGCAAGCGGTTCCTCGGCGACTATCCCCGCTACACCGCCGCCAGCGCGATCGCCGAGACCGCCGAGCGCCTCACCCCGGTCGAGCGGGAACCGTCGTTGCGGCTGTTCCAGCTCACCCTGGGCGCGCTGCGCGCCCTCGCCGAGGGCGAGCACGCCACCACGTTGGTGCTCGACGCGTACCTGCTGCGCGGGATGGCGCAGGCGGGCTGGGCACCGGCGTTGACCGCCTGCGCGGTCTGCGGCACCCCCGGCCGGCACCGGGCCTTCTCGGTACCGGCCGGCGGCGCGGTCTGCCCGGACTGCCGGCCACCGGGGGCGGCCCACCCCGCCCCGGCCACCATCGACCTGATGTCGGCGCTGACCGTCGGCGACTGGCGGGTCGCCGACGCCACCGAGAACGGGGTTCGCCGGGAATGCAGCGGCCTGGTCGCGGCGCACCTGCAGTGGCACCTGGAACGCGCGCTACGCTCGCTGCCGCTGGTCGACCGGGGTGGCGTGCCGTCGGCACCCGGCGCGAGACGACCGGCCGGCGATGCCGGCGCGAGACGACCGGTAGGTGACGCCGGCACCGTGGGTCCGGCCGGTGCAGCGTTGCCGCCCGACCGGGCGTCACAGGACGTGAGCAGGGAGAGTACCGAGTGATCCGATCGTCCAGGGCCGGCCGGCGCGAGCCGGTGCCGCCGACACCACACCCGTCGGGAGCCCGACCGCCGGCGCTGCCACCGGGTGCGGTACCCCGCCACGTCGCAGTGGTGATGGACGGCAACGGCCGGTGGGCCAAGGAGCGTGGCCTGCCCCGCACCAAGGGCCACGAGGCGGGGGAGTTCTCCCTCTTCGACACCGTCGAGGGCGCCATCGAGCTGGGCATTCCGTACCTGTCCGCGTACGCCTTCTCGACGGAGAACTGGCGGCGCTCGCCGGACGAGGTGCGGTTCCTGATGGGTTTCAACCGGGACGTCATCCGCCGCCGCCGGGACCAGCTTGTCGACCTCGGGGTGCGGGTGGTCTGGTCCGGCCGGGCCGGGCGGTTGTGGAAGAGCGTCATCAGCGAGTTGCAGACCGCCGAGGAGATGTCCCGCGGCAACTCGACGCTGACCCTGCAGTTCTGCGTGAACTACGGCGGGCAGGCGGAGATCGCGGACGCTGCCGCCGCGATCGCCCGGGACGTGGCCGCCGGTCGGCTCGATCCGGCCAAGGTCACCGAGAAGACGGTCGGGCGGTACCTCTACCACCCCGAGGTGCCCGAGGTGGACCTGTTCCTGCGGCCCTCCGGCGAGCAGCGGACCTCGAACTTCCTGCTCTGGCAGAGCGCCTACGCCGAGCTGATCTTCCTGGACACGCTCTGGCCCGACTTCGACCGCCGCCACCTGTGGTACGCCTGCGAGTTGTACGCCAAGCGTGACCGCCGGTTCGGTGGCGCGCTGCCCAATCCGGTGGCTCCGGCGACCTGAGCATCAGTGGTTCCGGCCACCTGAGCGCTTAGCCGGCGGCCACGCTGGGTATCACCGCTGACAGCAGCAACTGACGGAGGTGAACCCATATGATCCGCAAGCGCATCGGGCAGTGGGCGGTGATGGCCATCGCGGTGCCGGTCGCCGCCGCCGGAGCCCGGAAACTGAGCCACACGCTGGAGTCCCGTCGTGGCCCCAACCGGGCCACCCGCCTGCTCAACAAGGGCGCCGACCTGATCCGCCCGCAGCAGGCCAAGCGCCGCCGCTTCTTCTGACGCGACCGGTTGCCCGGCCGGGGCCTGTGCCGGCCCTGTCCGGCTCCGGAATGAACAGCCAGCGGTATCCCCGTCACGGGGATACCGCTGGCTGTTCATGCGGTGGGTGGGTGGCTCAGGCCTCGACCTCGGCCCGGTCCGGCGTGGCCCAGAGGGTGTGGAACGAGCCGTCCCGGTCGACCCGGCGGTAGGTGTGCGCGCCGAAGTTGTCGCGCAGGCCCTGGATCAGTGCGGCCGGCAGCCGGTCCGCACGCAGCGCGTCGAAGTACGCAAGCGACGAGGCGAACGCCGGGGCCGGCACCCCCGCCCGGGCCGCGTCGGCCACCACCCGTCGCCAGCTCGGCACGCCGTCGCGCACGGTGTCGGCGAACCACGGTGCCACCAGCAGGGTGGGCAGCTCCGGCTGCTCGTCGTACGCCTGCTTGATGCGGTCCAGGAACCGGGCCCGGATGATGCAGCCGCCGCGCCAGATCGTCGCCGTGCCGCCCAGGTCGATGTCCCAGTCGTACTCGGCGCTGCCGGCGCGGATCTGGTCGAAGCCCTGGGCGTACGCGACGATCTTCGAGGCCAGCAGCGCCCGGCGTACGTCCTCGATGAACGCCTCGCGGTCACTGACCTGCCACTTCTCGCCGGCCTCGGGGAAGGCCCGCACCGCGGCCTCGCGCTGACCGACGTGCCCCGACAACGACCGGGCGAAGGTGGCCTCGGCGATGCCGGTGATCGGGATGCCCAGGTCGAGGGCGATCTGGACGGTCCACCGGCCGGTGCCCTTCTGCTCGGCCCGGTCCTGCACCACGTCCACGAAGGCCCGTCCGGTGGCGGCGTCGGTGTGCGCCAGCACATCGGCGGTGATCTCGATCAGGAACGACTCCAGTTCCCCGGAGTTCCACTCCCGGAAGATCTGCGCGATCTCCGCCGGCTCCGCGCCCAGCCCGGCCCGCAGCAGGTCGTACGCCTCGGCGATGAGCTGCATGTCGGCGTACTCGATGCCGTTGTGGACCATCTTGACGAAGTGCCCGGCGCCGTCCGGCCCGACGTGCTGGCAGCACGGCTCGCCCTCCACCTGCGCGGCGATCTTCTCGAAGATCGGTCCGAGCTTGCGGTACGACTCGGCCGAGCCACCCGGCATGATGCTCGGCCCCCACAGTGCGCCCTCCTCGCCACCGGAGACACCGGTGCCGACGAAGTGCAGGCCCTTGGTCCGCAGCGTCTCCTCCCGGCGACGCGTGTCGGCGAAGTGCGCGTTGCCGCAGTCGATGATGATGTCGCCTTCCTCCAACAGCGGCACCAACTCGTCGATCACCGCGTCGGTGGGACCGCCCGCCTTGACCATGATGATCACCGCGCGGGGGCGCTCCAGCGCGGCGACGAAGTCTGCCAGGGACTCCGTCGGGACGAAGGTGCCCTCGTCGCCGTGCTCCGCCACCAGCGACCGGGTCCGCTCCGGCGAGCGGTTGTGCAACGCCACGGTGAACCCGTTGCGGGCCAGGTTCCGGGCCAGGTTGCGGCCCATCACCGCCAGCCCCGTCACACCGATCTGCGCCGTAGCCCGATCCGCCATCCTCGTCGCCACCTTCCGCCGTCTACCTGTAGTGCTGCGACGGTATCGCGGCACCGGGTCGTCGCGCGCCGTCCCCCCACCGCTGGTCATCAGGTGGTCGCGTAGCGCACCACGACCGCCGCGCGGACCGGCGGCGTTAATTCGGATGCGCCCGGCTCGCCCGGGCCGGTAACGTGCGGGCATGCGCTACTGACGCCCCTTTTCCGAGCCGGGTCCGCCGCCGTCGTGCCGCGACCCGTGTGCTCCCGGGCGTCCGCGTCTCCACCCGCAGTCGGCGGTGGTGTCTTCCGTGGTCGGTCCCGGGGCAGCAGCCCATCCGTCCCCGACCGCCCTGGAGGCGGTCCTCACGACGCGGTCGACCGACCGTCCGCCGGTCGCCGGCCGAGCGAGGAGGCACAGATGCCCGCCAAGCGCAGCTCCCGGAAGTCCCGTCCCGACCGTAACTCGGCCGAACTCGCCGCCGTCACACCGGCGAACCTGGACGACGTCGCGATCATGCCGGTGCCCACCCTGCCGGCCGTGCGGCCGACCGCGCCGAAGGCCGGTCCGCCGGCCGCCGGCGCCTCCGGCGTCGGACGCGGTCAGCGGACCGGCCAGGTCCGCCGCTACGCCTTCCGGCGTAGCTGACGGTCCGCGGGGGTCGGGTGCGGCGTCGGTACCCGCACCCGGCCCCCTGCCTCCCGCGTCGCGCCGGTGCCAGGCGCCACGGTCGGAGGATCAACAGGGTTCAGTGATCGGCGCAGCAGGGCGTCGGATCGGGCACCTCGAACGGGGCCAGGCCGCCCGCGTGGTGCGGCATGGTGACCAGGACCAACTCGCCGGCCTGCCACTGTGGCCGGACGAAGTCCCTGGTGTGCACCGGGGTGTCCGGGGACACCGGCGTCCCACCCAGTGCCACCACCCGATCGATCGCTCCGGCGGCGAGCAGGTCGCCGACGGTGAGGGTGCCGACCATCCGTTCCGCGCCCGGGTAGCGCACCGCCCGGCCGGACCGGCGGGCGGCGTGTTCGCCCGCTGCCCGGGCTGCCGCGGCCCGCAGCTCGGGCGGGGTGACCGCCAGCTCCGCGAGCCGCTCCGCCGCCGCCCCGGCCATACTGAGCGCCACGTGCGGGTACGGCCCGGCGACCAGGTGGGTGCAGGCGACCAGGTCCGGCCCGAGCATCGCCACCTGCTCGTCGAGCCAGTGGTCGGCTTCCCGCAGGGTGCGGTGCCCCAGGCTGAGGCCGACGATCACTGCGGCAGCACCCAGATCGGGTTCGCGTAGAACCACAGGTCCTCCCAGGGGTCGGCGGCACCGGCGACGTCCAGCGCCGGACCGGACGGGTCGACCGCCGGGCCCATCAGACCGGGCTGGCTGCGCTTGCCGTCCGTACCCCGGATCCGCAGGTAGAACGGCTGGTCCACCCGGCCGAAGGAGTAGCTGAACGACACCCGACCGGTCTTCCTGGTGACCTCGAAGGACTTCACCACCCGGGTGTCCGGGGCGGTGAAGGTGTCCTGGTCGGCGACCGGGCCGGTCACCCGACCGGCGATCACGTCGACGCGGGCGAGTACCGGCACGAACTGCGACCAGTTCGGGATGTCGGCCAGGTCGACGTCGATCGTCACCTCGACGGAGGTGCCGCGCCGGACCCGCAGCACTCCGCCGAGCGGTGTGCCGGAGTTGGCCCGCCGGTCACCGGCGACGCGGGCGCGGACGTCCAGGCCCTTGATCAGACCGCCGTGGTCGACCCAGACCCGGCCGGCGCGCAGACCGTCCATCACGGCCCGGTAGCTGAGGCTGCTCGCCCCGACGTGGGTGCGGCTGTACTGCCCCGGCCAGTAGTCACCGGCGTCGGTGATCAGCGGGCCGTAGACCGGGTCGTTGTATCTACCGTTGAGGTTGAAGTCGCTGCCCGGGCCCCGCTGGGAGGTGTCCAGGTAGTTGACGTGCGAGTCGGAGTTGGCGCTGATCCACCAGGCCCGGCCCTCGGCGAGCAGACTGTCCCAGAGCCCGCCGACCGTCGAGGTCATCCAGTCGTAGCCGCCCCAGGTGCGGTAGCTCTCCAACGGGTAGCCGGGGAACGAGTTGGCCGACGGGTTGTTGTCGTAGTAGCCGCGGGCCCGGCCGCCGCTGGCCCGGGGCAGGCCGGCGGCCTGGTGACCGGGGGCGCCTTCCATCCCGATGGCGACGCTCGGGTCGGCGTCCCGCCAGGCCCGGATCTCGTGCGGGGAGTCGATGCCGCGACGGGCCGGGTGGTTGGCCAGGAAGAGCGCGCCTTCGACCCGACGCTTGCGGACCGCCTCGCCGAGGAACTTGATGCCGGCGATGGCCAGCGCCTCGTTGGCCGGGGTGTTGTCGCCGGCGTTGCGCACGCTGCCGTCGAAGGAGTTTTCGAACTCCTTGAGCACGGCGACCTCGTTGCGGCCGGGGTGGACGAAGACGGTGGCGTGCTCGGCCGCCGGGATGTTCCACTCCAGGCCCTGGTAGATCAGCAGGTCCTTGAGTCGGGAGCGGGCGGCGACGATGTCCGGGTTGACCTTCTCCACGCCGATCTTCGCGTGCGTCGCGCTGCCGTGGTCGGTGACGACCATCCAGTCCAGTCCGTACGCCCGGGCGTGCCGGGCCTGGTCGATCACCCGGTACATGGCGTCGGAGCTGTACTGGGTGTGGATGTGGTGGTCGCCGGCGAGCCAGCGGAACCCGCCGGTCCTGCCGTGGTCACCGCCGGGCCCGTGACCGTGACCGTGGTCGTGGCCACCGGCCACCGCCGGTGTGCCGGCGGCCAGCACGGTGGTGGCCGCCCCGGCACCGAGCAGGCCGGCGTTGCGCAGGAAACCACGCCGGTTCAGGTCGGCCGGCGGCAGTTCGCCGTCGGGGATGGACAGGTCGAGCGCCGGGGGAACGTCGGTGCCGGTGGCGGCGTCGTGCTCGTGATGGTGCGCGTGGCCGTGGCCCATCTGCTGCTCCAGTTTGATCGAGGAGTCGTCGCAGGCCAATCTGGTCGCAGCGGAGGAACGCCGAGTGTCGCCTTGGCGGCGAACATGCGAACATGCGATCCCGGCCATGTGTGGTGCCGACCGGGTACGCGGCTCAGCCAGGTGCCGTCTCGACGCACACCGGCGGGGTCAGCCGATCAGGGGCCGGAAGGTGCCGAGCGCCACGCTGACGGCCAGCGCGGCCCCGGCGATCGCCGTCGCGCCGACGACGAGCAGCCAGTCGGCCGCGACGAAACGCTGCCGGCGGGCGAAGGTGCGCGGCACCCCGCTGTCGAAGCCCCGGGCGTCCATCGCCACGGCGAGCCGGGTGCCTCGCCGGATCGCCCCGACCAACAGCGTGAACGCCGTCGAGACGAACAGTCGCAGCCGGGCCACCGGACTACGTCCCGACTCGACTCCGCGCGCCCGGCGCGCCATCGTGATCATCTGCCACTCCTGGCCGAGCAGGGGCACCAACCGGAACGCCGCCAGCGCGCCGATGGCGAACCGGGCGGGTGCCTTCGCGTTCTGGATCAGCGCGTCGGCCAGGTCCGTCGGGTCGGTGGTGGCGAAGACGATCACTCCGGGCAGCGCCACCGCGAACAGCCGCAGCACCAGACCGAGTGCGGTGATCAGCACACCCGAGGTCACCACGATCGGCCCGGCGTCGAGCAGCACGCGGCCCGACCGGTCGGCCGCGAAGAGCACAAGCGTGACCAGGATGCCGCCGCCGGCGGCCAGCAGCGGCCAGGCCCGTCGGGCCAGCAGGCCGGGGTGCACTCCGAACAGCGGCAGCACCGCCAGTTCCACGGCGATCGCGATGGCCGGGGCCACCGGGTCCAGCGTGGCCATCAGCGGAAACGCGAACAGCATCGCCGCGGCCAGCTTGGCCACCGGGTTGCGCCGGGCCAGCGGCGCGTCCGGCCGGGCGATCGGCTCCAGGGTGATCATCGCCGTACCGGCCCGGCGTCGGACGGAGTGAGGGCCAGCGTGCGGTCGGCCAACGCGGCCACGAACTCGGCGTCGTGGGTGACCGTGACCAGGCCGTGGCCGGCGTCGCGCAGGTCGCCGAGGAGGTCCACCAGCTCGTGCCAGGTGCGCCGGTCCTGGCCGAATGTGGGTTCGTCGCAGATCAGCAGGCGGGGCGCGGTGGCCAGGGCGGTCGCGACGCTCAGCCGACGCGCCTCGCCACCGGAGAGGGTGAACGGGTTGGCGGCGGCGAGCCGGTCCAGCCGCAGCCGGCTCAACAGCTCCGTCACGCGGTCGTGGACCGCCGACTCGGCGACCCCGGTCCGCCTCGGCCCCAGGGCCAGTTCGTCGAAGACCGTGCCCGTGACGAACTGGTGCTCGGGATTCTGGAAGACCGAGCCGATCCGGCGGGTCAGCGCCGGTGCCCGCCAACGGTGCGGTGCGGTACGCGAGTCGGCCCCGGCCAGTTCCGGGCTCGCCGTCAGCCGCCCGGTGCCCGGCCGGAGCAGCCCACCGAGCAGCAGTGCCAGGGTGGATTTCCCGGCACCGTTCGGCCCGAGCACGGCGAGCGCCTCACCGGCGCGTACGGTCAGGTCGGTGGCGGCCAGCCGGGGTGGTTGGCCGAGCCGCTCGGCGGTGAGCAGCACCTCGCCGGCCGGGCCGGCGGCGCGGCGTGGCGGGATCTCCCGACCGGGCACCCAGACCCCCTCGGCGGCGAGGGCGTCGCCGTGCGCGGCGAAGACCGTGTCCGGCGGGCCGTCGGCGCGGACGCCGCCGCCGGGTTCGAGCACCACCACTCGGTCGACCAGGGGCAGCGCCTCGGCGACCCGGTGCTCGACCAGGATCAGGGTGGTGTCGGCGTCCACCGCCCGGGCCAGTGCCGAGCGGATCAGGGCGGCACCCGGCGGGTCGAGATTGGCTGTGGGTTCGTCAAGCAGCAGCAGACCGGGACGCAGCGCCAGCACGCCGGCCAGGGCGAGGCGCTGCTGTTCTCCGCCGGACAGCGCCGCGGTGGGCCGGTCCCGGTGGTACGGGAAGCCCACCCGGTGCAGTGCCTCGTCCACCCGCGGCCAGATCTGCCCGGCGGCGACACCCCGGTTCTCCAGCCCGAACGCCACGTCGTCGCCGCTGCGGGCCATGACGAGCTGGGACTGCGGGTCCTGGAAGACGATGCCTACCCGGTCGCGTGCCTCGCCGACCGGCCGGCCGTCGATCTCGATGCTGCCCTCGTGTTCCCCGGAGTCCTCGGGCAGCAACCCGGCCAGCGCCGCCAGCAACGTGCTCTTCCCGGCCCCCGACGCCCCCAACAGCAGCACCTTCTCGCCGCGCTCCACCCGCAGCTCAACCCCGCGTACCGCCCAGGCCCGCCGCCCGGCGTGCCGCCACCCGAACCCCCGCACCCGCACCCCGCTCACCATTCCCACCCTCCCTTCTCTCCGTTGATCATGAGGTTGACGGTTGATCTGGAGATCGAAATTGCCGCCAACCTCATGATCAACGCGGGTGGGCTGGGGGTCAGATGGGGGTGCGGTCGCGGGCGGCGGGGAAGCGGTCGAGGACGCCGGTGCGGGCCAGGGCGCGGGTGAGGGCGTACGCGCCGGCGCCCGCGATCAGCGTGGCGCTGACGATGGTGAGCGCGGCGTAGGGCAGGCGGTAGGTGGCGATGTCGCGTTCGGCGTTCCAGTAGACGAAGTCGAAGATCGCCGCGCTCAGACCGGTGAGCGCACCGGCCAGCAGGGCGACCGGCAGCCGGTACGAGCGGTACCGGAAGGCGGCGAAGGCCAGCTCGGCGCCGAGACCCTGCATCAGCCCCTGCAACAGGACGATGGTGCCCCACTGGCTACCGAGCAGGGCCGAGATGATCGCCGCCAGCAGTTCGCAGTACAGGGCGGCGCCCGGCTTGCGGATGACCAGGCCGCCGAGCACGGCCGGCACCAGCCAGACACCGTAGATGAGGGTCTGTGCCGGCGGGAAGAAGCTGAAGGCGCCCTCGGTGGCACTCCACACCACGCCCCAGGCCCAGAAAATGACGCCGAAGGCGACGGCGATGACCGAGGCCACCACGATGTCGATGGTGCGCCAGCGGTTGCTGTCGGTGGTATTCACGATGATTGCTCCCAGTCCAGATGCGAACCAGGCAAGACGCACGCCCCGTCCGGCGGCGCCGAACGGTGGCGGGCTGGAGGTGGACCGAACTCCCTGCGCTGGCATTACCCAGATCAGGTACGGAGGGTCTGCGGGCGAACCCGCACTCTCAGCGCTGTGCGCTCCCCTGTCGGAGGTGTTGTCTGTCCCGCCGACGCTAACACCACTGAAGATCCACCGGCAATGTGATCTTCGCAGGTCACGACGGGTGCCTACCTCAGGTGATCCGGGGGGACGAGAAACGTGAGCCGGTGGCGCGGGGAGTGCGAGCCAGGTCGGGTGGGGGAGCGGCGGGTCGAGCCAAATCTGTGACATCCATCGACGTCATCCACGCCGGACGGTAATCTCAGTCCGCCGATCCGCCACGGCCGAAGGGTGACGGGTGACCACAGACACTGACCGGGCCGTGCCGGCCGGCGAACCTGAGGGCCGGCCCTCCGGTGGGGGCGTCGACACCGGAACACGCCCCCCGGAGCCCGGTGGTGGCGAACCGCCCCGACGCTGGCTCGGCGACCGGATCGGCTCGGTGGAGGTCCTGGCGGCGCTGCTGATCATCCTGATCATCTTTCGGGATCCGATCGCCGCCGCCCTGGACGATCCCCGCATCCAGACCTGGACCACCGTCTTCGTCTCGATCATGGTGCAGGCGGTGCCGTTCCTGGTCTTCGGAGTGCTGCTCTCCGCGGTGATCGCGGTCTTCGTACCCCGGTCCTTCTGGGCGAAGGCGCTGCCCCGGCACCCGGCGTTGGCGGTCCCGGCGGCCAGCGCGGCCGGGGTGGTGCTGCCGGGCTGCGAGTGCGGCTCGGTGCCGATCGCCGGGTCCCTGATCCGGCGGGGCGTCACGCCAGCAGCCGCGCTGGCGTTCCTGCTCGCCGCCCCGGCGGTCAACCCGATCGTCCTCACCGCCACCGCTGTCGCCTTCCCGAACAATCCCGAGATGGTGCTCGCCCGGGGCGTCGCGAGCCTGATCGTCGCCATGATCATGGGGTGGCTCTGGTTGCGGCTCGGACGCACCGAGTGGATCAGGATGCCGCGTCGGCCGGAACTCGACGACGCGTCCCGGGGACGCGCCTTCTGGGCCGCGGTCCGCCACGACGTGACCCATGCCGGCGGGTTCCTGGTGCTCGGCGCGATGGCCGCCGCCAGCATCAACGTGCTGGTGCCGGAGCGGTGGTTGCAGACCCTCGCCGACAACGCGTGGTTGTCGATCCTGGCGCTGGCGCTGCTCGCCGTACTGCTCTCGCTCTGCTCGGAGGCCGATGCCTTCGTGGCGGCCTCGCTGTCCCAGTTCTCTCTCACGTCCCGACTGGTCTTCCTGGTGGTGGGGCCGATGGTCGATCTCAAGCTGATCTCGATGCAGGCCGGTGTGTTCGGTCGCCGGTTCGCCTTCCGGTTCGCGCCGACCACATTCGTGGTGGCCCTGCTGGTCGCCGTCGGCGCCGGGGCGGTGCTGCTGTGAACCGGCAGGCGCAGGCGGTGATCCTGCTGCTGCTCGGCGGTGCGGTGATCCGGGCCAGCGTCACCGACCTCTACCTGCGGTACGTCAAGGAAGGGCTGCGCCCGTTCCTGATCGCCGCCGGTCTGCTGCTGGTCGCAGCCGCGATCATGACGCTCTGGTACGAGCTGCGCCCGGCGGCTCCCCGTGCGCTGGCCCCGGCCGGCGGTCCCGGCGGCCCTCCCGCCGGTGGCGACGGTGCCGCGCCGGCCGGTGGCGACACTGGCGTCCCGGCCGGCAGCGGCGGCGCTCCGTTCGGCAGCGTTGGCGTCCCGGCTGGCGGGTCGGGCGCCGGGCACGACGATCACGACGGGCACGGGCACGCCCACCACGAGCCCCGGGTCGGATGGCTGCTCATCCTGCCGGTGCTCGGCCTGCTGCTGGTCGCCCCGCCGGCCCTCGGCTCGTACGCGGCGGGTCAGGCCGGCACCGCGCTGAGCAGCCAGCAGCAGTCGGACTACCCGCCGCTGCCGGAGGGCGACCCGGTGCAGGTGAGTGTCCTGGACTACGCCTCCCGGGCACTGTTCGACCGGGGCGCGTCGATCGGCGACCGGCGGGTGCAGCTCACCGGCTTCATCGCCACCGGCGGAGACGGCGAGCCGATCCTGGCCCGGATGGTGCTGTCCTGCTGCGCCGCCGACGGCCGCCCGGTCAAGCTCGGGTTGACCGGCGACGTACCGGCCGGGCTGCCCGACGACACCTGGGTGGAGGTGACCGGCCGCTACAGCGACCGGCTCGGCCGGGATCCGGTGAACGATGCCGAGATCCCCTACCTTGAGGTCGAGTCCTGGCGGCAGGTGCCCGCGCCCAAGCGCCCGTACGACTAGGACGACCTAGCTGGCCGGGTTCGGTCTCGCACGACGCCAGCGGGAATCGGCGTCGCTGCGGGCTTGACCATGACGCTGCGTCAACCCTCCATGCTGACGGGCATGAACGTCCCTGCGACAACCAGTCAACTCCAGGAGCCTGCGATTCGTGTCCGGGGCCTGGAGAAGTCGTACAAGCAGCTGCGTGTGCTGCGCGGCGTGGATCTCGATGTGGCGCGGGGGAGCATCTTCGCCCTGCTCGGCTCGAACGGGGCGGGCAAGACCACGGTGGTGAAGATCCTTTCCACGCTGCTCAAGGCCGACGCGGGCACCGCGCACGTCAACGGCTTCGACGTCGCGGCCCAGGCGGCCGACGTACGCGAGTCCATCAGCCTCACCGGGCAGTTCGCGGCCGTCGACGAGATCCTCACCGGGCGGGAGAACCTCGTCCTGGTCGCCCGGCTCCGTCACCTCAAGGCTCCCGACGTGATCGCGGACGACCTGCTGAGGCGCTTCGGGTTGACCGAGGCGGGCGGGCGGCGGGTGGCGACGTACTCCGGTGGCATGCGCCGCCGGCTGGACATCGCGATGAGTCTCATCGGGAACCCGCCTGTCGTCTTCCTCGACGAGCCGACGACCGGGCTGGACCCACAGGCGCGCCTCGAGGTGTGGCAGGCCGTCAATGAACTCGCTCAGGGCGGCACGACCGTGCTGCTCACCACCCAGTACCTCGACGAGGCGGAAAACCTCGCGGACCGGATCGCGATCCTCCACGAGGGCCGGATCATCGTGCACGGCACCCTCGACGAGCTGCGGCGGATCCTGCCACCCGCCGAGGTCGAGTACGTCGAGAAACAGCCGAGTCTCGAAGACATCTTCCTCACCCTCGTCGGTGCCGGCACGGACAAGGAACAGCCATGAACAAGCACTTCCTCGGCGACACCGCAGTGCTCCTGGGACGGTCCCTGCGCCACATCTCCCGCAGCCCGGACACCATCATCACGACCGCGATCATGCCGATCGCCCTACTGCTGATGTTCGTCTACGTCTTCGGCGGCGCGATCGAGACCGGGTCCGACTCGTATGTGAACTACCTGCTGCCGGGCATCCTGGTCATCACGATCGCCTCGGGTATCTCCTACACCGCGTTCCGGCTCTTTCAGGACATGCAGGGCGGCATCTTCGCGCGGTTCCAGTCCATGCCGATCGCACGAACCTCCGTGTTGTGGGCGCATGTCCTGACCTCGCTGGTCGCCAACCTGATCTCACTCGTGGTCGTCGTCGGCGTCGCCCTGCTCATGGGCTTCCGCTCAGGGGCGGATGTGCTTGGTTGGCTCGCGGTGGCAGGCATGCTGGCCCTGCTCACCCTGGCGCTGACCTGGCTCGCCGTGATCCCGGGCCTCACCGCGAAGTCGGTGGACGGCGCTGGCGCGTTTTCCTACCCGCTCATCTTCCTGCCGTTCGTCAGCTCGGCCTTCGTGCCCACCGACACCATGCCCGGCCCGGTGCGGGCCTTCGCCGAGCACCAACCGGTGACCGCAATCGTCAACGCGATCCGGGACCTGTTCGCCCAGCAGCCGGTAGGCTCCGACATCTGGACCGCACTCGCCTGGTGCGTCGGCATCCTCGTCGTCACCTACCTCGCCGCCACCATCGCCTACCGGCGGAGGATCGCATGAGTCGGCGCCGACCGGGCCGGGTGTGGTGAGGGCAGGATCGGGACATGCTGACGATCGGTCAACTGGCGGCGTACGCCGGTGTCACGGTGCGGACGGTGCGGCACTATCACCAGATCGGGCTGCTGCCCGAGCCGGAGCGGGATGCCTCGGGTTACCGGCGGTACGGCGCGACAGCGGCCGTGTCGCTGATCAAGATCCGCACTCTCGCCAACGCCGGGGTGCCGCTGTCCCGGATCGATCAGCTACTCGAAGCCGATGCGGAGACCTTCACGGAGGCGATCCGCAGGATCGACAGTCACCTCCGGGATGAGATCGAACGGCTTCAGACCAGCCGTAGGCAGATCGCGCAGCTCGCGGCCGGGGACGGCCTGACGCTCCCCCCGGAGGTGACCGCCTACCTCGATCGGCTTCGGGAGATCGGTGCGTCCGAGCGGGTGGTGGCGGGTGAGCGGGACGGCTGGATCCTGGTCGCCGCCCGTTGGCCCGACAGCGTCCGCGAGTTCATGCCCGGCAAACTCGCGCAGCTCGAGGACCCGCAGGTCGTCCGGCTCTACCGGGTGCTGTCCGAGATCTTCGACGGCGACGTCGACGACGATCCGCGACTGGCGGAAGCCGCCGACATCATGGCCTGCCTGGCCGAGCAGGCGTACGCCGCCGGCGAGCTCAACGTCACAAATGAGTCTTACGACGAGATGCCGCACGACCTGCTGGACGCGCTCGCCGTCGAGTCCGACCCCCGGATACAACGGCTGCGGGAGCTGCTACGCGAGCGCGGCTGGACCGGTTGGAACCGGATTGAGCGGCTGCCCGAGCCGCCCTGTTGACCTGCGACCGGTTATCACCTTTCTGAGCCCGCGTCGGGTTGTCGGTAGGCTGCCGGGATGCGTATCGAGGCCCGAGGTCTGCGGTTCGACGTCGCCACCGGCGGTCCGGAGCAGGGCGATCCGGTGCTGCTGCTGCACGGCTTCCCGCAGCACTCGGGTGAGTGGGACGGCGTACTGCCGACCCTGCACGCCGCAGGCCTGCGCAGCTACGCGCTGAACCAGCGGGGCTACTCGCCGCAGGCCCGGCCCGCCGAGGTCGAGGCGTACCGGCTGGGTGAGCTGGTCGCCGACGCGGCGGCGGTGCTCGACGCCCTCGGGGTGCCCGCCGCGCACGTCGTCGGACACGACTGGGGCGCGGTCGTCGGGTGGGCGCTGGCCGCCACCCACCCGGACCGGGTACGAACCCTGACCGCGGTCTCCGTGCCGCACCCGGCCGCCATGGCGTACGCGCTGACACACGACCCGCAGCAGAAGGCCCGCTCGGCGTACATGCTGTTGTTCCGGCAGCCCGGGGTGGCCGAGAAGACGCTGCTGGCGCTGGGTGCCGCCGGGTTGCGCCGGCTGCTGCGCGGAGTCGGCGACGGCGCCCGGGTGGCCGCGTACGCCGATCCGATGCGTGAGCCGGGCGCGTTGACCGCCGCGTTGAACTGGTACCGGGCGATGTCGAAGGCAGACCTGGCGGCGATCGGTCCGGTGGCGGTGCCGACCACGTTCGTCTGGAGCGACGGTGACGTCGCCATCGGCCGGGTCGCCGCGCAGGCGTGTGCCGCCCACGTGACCGGGGACTTCCGATTCGTCGAACTGTCCGGGGTGACCCACTGGATCCCGGACGAGACGCCGACGCCGCTTGCCGAGGCGATCGTGGCCCGGGTCCGCCCGCCGGCCTGAGCGGGCCGAAACGTACCGGTGGCGCTGCCCGGCCCGGACCCCTGGCAGCCCGTTTCGGCGGACGGATCCCTCGGAGATTCCGAGCGGGTTTCGGGTGGAACCCGTTGGGGCATCAGCGTTGCCGCCGGCGGCAACGCCGGCGGAGCCCCCGGAGGTCCGCGGTGTCAAAGGAAACCGAAAAGCAGCGGTGGCAGCGCAACTTCGCCGACCTGCTGCAGGAATTGCGGGTCGCGCAGACCGGCGTGCAGATCCTCTTCGCCTTCCTGCTGACCCTGCCGTTCAGCGCCGGTTTCGGCGAGACCACTCCGTTCCAGCGGGACGTCTACATCGTCGCGCTGCTGGCCGCGGCCGGCGCCACCGCGATGATCATCTCGCCGGTGGCCTTCCACCGGGCGCTGTTCCGGCAGGGACGTAAGCCGGAGCTGGTGCGCTTCGCTCACCGGATGGCCAGCGGCGGCCTCGCCTTCATGCTGATCGCGATGGTGAGTTCGGTGCTGCTGATCACCGACTTCGTGCTCGCCCGACCGATCGCGTTCCTGCTCAGCGGGGTCACCGGTCTGTGGTTCCTGACCTTCTGGATGATCCTGCCGTTCTCCCGCCGCAGCTGGGGTGAGGACGACATCGACGACGACGAGGACCCCAGCGGCCTGACCCAGGACTGAGCCGACCTCGGCTGCGGATATCCGTGGCTACCTTTGGGTAACGAACACGGGTAGCCTGCTGAGCAGGCGGAACAGTCCGACTGTCCGGATCGAGCCCGGGGGTTTGCCGTGGCCATCGCCGAGAACCACCGTCCGTCAGCCACCGACAGCCGCAACGCCGGCGCCGCGCCGGACACCGCCGGCCAGGCGTCCGAGCCGGACGCGGCGGGTCAGGTGTCCGAGAGGGAGGCGCGTCAGGTCGCCGAGGCGGCCCGGCAGACCACCTGGGACCGGCCCAGCTTCGGCAAGGAACTCTTCCTGGGCCGGCTGCGGCTCGACCTGATCGATCCGTGGCCGCGACCGGATCCGGAGGAACAGGCCCGCGCCGAGGAGTTCCTCGGCCGGCTCCGCGACTACGTCGCCTCCGAGGTGGACGGTGCGGCGATCGAACGCGACGCGCGGATCCCCGACGAGGTGTTCCAGGGTCTGGGCCGGCTGGGCGCCTTCGGGATGAAGATCGGTCGGGAGTACGGCGGGCTGGGCCTGAGCAACCTGCACTACTGCCGGGCGTTGATGCTGGCCGGCTCGGTCAGCCCGGCGCTCGGCGCGCTGCTGTCGGCGCACCAGTCGATCGGTGTACCGCAGCCGTTGAAGATGTTCGGCAGCGAGGAGCAGAAGCGTCGGTTCCTGCCTCGGCTGGCCGCCGGCGAGGTGTCCGCGTTCCTGCTCACCGAGCCGGACGTGGGCTCCGACCCGGCCCGCCTGGCGACCACCGCCGAACCGACGCCCGACGGCAGCGGTTACCGGATCAACGGCGTCAAGCTGTGGGCCACCAACGGCACCGTGGCGACCCAACTCGTGGTGATGGCCCGGGTACCGAAAACCGAGGGGCGTCGCGGCGGCATCACCGCCTTCGTGGTCGACGGCGACGCCGAGGGCATCACGGTCGAGCGGCGCAACGCCTTCGTCGGCCTGCGTGGCCTGGAGAACAGCCTCACCCGCTTCCACGACGTCTTCGTACCGAAGGAGAACGTCATCGGTGGCGAAGGCAAGGGACTGCGGATCGCCCTGAGCACGCTGACCACGGGCCGGTTGTCGCTGCCGGCGATGTGCGTCGGCGCCGGCAAGTGGGCGTTGAACGTGGCCCGCGAGTGGTCGGCGGAGCGGGTCCAGTGGGGCCGGCCGGTGGGTGAGCACGAGGCGGTCGCCCAGAAGCTCTCCTTCATCGCCGCGACCACGTACGGCATGGAGACCATGCTCGACCTCTGCTGCCTGCTCGCCGACGACGACCGCAACGACATCCGGATCGAGGCGGCCCTGGTGAAGCTCTACGCCAGCGAGATGGCCTGGCGGATCGCCGACGAGCTGGTTCAGATCCGTGGTGGCCGGGGGTACGAGACGGCCGACTCGCTCGCCGCCCGGGGTGAACGTCCCGCCGCGGTCGAGCAGATGCTCCGCGACCTGCGGATCAACCGGATCTTCGAGGGCTCCACGGAGATCATGCACCTGCTCATCGCCCGCGAGGCGGTGGACGCGCACCTGTCGGTGGCCGGCGACATCATCGACCCCGATGCCGGGCTCGCCCGCAAGGCGAAGGCCGGGGCGAGGGCTGGCGCCTTCTACGCGCGGTGGCTGCCGACCCTCGCGGTCGGCAAGGGGCAGCAGCCCACCGGCTACGGCGAGTTCGGTCCGCTGGCCGGGCATCTGCGTCAGGTGGAGCGCGCCAGCCGGAAGCTGGCCCGGTCCACCTTCTACGCGATGTCCCGCTGGCAGGGAAAGATGGAGCGCAAGCAGGCGTTCCTGGGTCGCGTCGTGGACATCGGCGCGGAGCTGTTCGCGATGAGCGCGGTCTGCGTACGCGCCCACGCCGAGCGCGACACCCGGCCGGAGAACGTCGAACTGGCCGACCTGTTCTGCCGGCAGGCCCGGGTCCGGGTCGACGCGTTGTTCACCGCCCTGTGGGAGAACACCGACTCGATCGACGTGACGGCCGCCAAGCGCATCCTCGCCGGCCGCTACTCGGCGCTGGAGGACGGCGTCATCACCCCACCCACCGAGCTGCCCTGGGTGGCCCCCTGGACCCCCGGCCCCTCCACCGTCACCTCCGACGCCCGCCGCCGCCTCCCCCCACCCCCTAGCCCGCGTTGATCATGAGGTTGTTGTCGCGACACGCCGATATCGACGACAACAACGTCATGATCAACGGCCTGGGTTGGCGGGGTGGGACAGCGGCCGGGGGCGTGGGTGGGGTGGTTACGGGTGGTGGGGGTCGCGGAGGCCCAGGCGGCGGAGTTCCAGGGCGGCCAAGGCGTTGACCGTCGTGTCGTCGCCTCGGCGCCACGCCTCGGCCACGTCGGGGGCGATCCGGGTGAGCTTGCGCAGCGGCTGGCCGGCCAGGGCGCGCAGGGCCAGCAGATCCCGGCCGGCGGGCGCGGCGGCAAGTGTCGCCGCCGAGCCGGCCCGACGCATCCAGCGCACCCGCAACGGCAGCCAGCCGAACAGCACCAGTCCGAGCGGCACGATCAGCAGTCCGACGGCCAGTGCCAGGGCCAACTGGTCGACCAGCTCCTGCTGGTCGCGGCCTGCCTCGGCCAGCGAGCGGGCAGCGCCGGCCGCCCGTTCGAAGGGCGCGGTCAGCTCGTCGCCGACCAACGGCACCCGGCCGACCTTGCCGCCGGCCTCGGCGAGGTTGTCGGCCAGCCCGCCGCCCGCCCCCTCCAGCTTCTGCCCGGGTACGGCCAGCTTCTGCACCAGGTCGTGCAGCCACAGCGCGCCCCGGATCGTCGCGTACACCCAGGCGATGACGAGCAGATCGGTGAGCAGCTGTCGCAGCGCGGTCGGGAAACGATCAGCGTAGATTTTCACGCCGGACAGCCTGCCACGGACCCTGTCCACCGGCACCCCGACAGCGGGCCGGCAGACCTCGCCGATCATGCACTTGTGGTCGCTGATCTGCCCGCTCTGACAGCATCCGTCCCGACGAAAAGCGCAAGATCGGCGAGCGGTGGGCAGCGGGTCGGGTCAGCGGGCGCAGGTGGGGCAGGTGCCGAAGATCTCCAGGGTGTGGCTGACATCGGTGAAGCCGTGCTGCGCGGCGACCCGGTCGGCCCAGGTTTCCACGGTCGGGCCGGCGACCTCGACAGTACGGCCGCAGGCCCGGCAGACCAGGTGATGGTGGTGTCCCTCGCTGCACCGGCGGTACAGGTGCTCGCCGCCCGGTGGGCGCATCACGTCGATCTCGCCCGCGTCGGCCAGACCCTGCAACGTCCGGTAGACAGTGGTCAACCCGACCCGCTCGCCGCGATCGCGCAGCATCGCGTGCAGTTCCTGGGCGCTGTGGAAGCCTTCCACCTCGGCGAGCAGCGCGCTCACCGCCGAACGCTGACGGGTGTTGCGAACCGCCGTACCACTGTCGCTCATGACGCCACTCCGCTTCGCTGCGTGCCGTCATGAGGCACATCCGCACCCGGCCTGATGATTCGCTCGCTACGCTCGCTCATGACGCCACTCCGCTTCGCTGCGTGCCGCCCTGAGGCGCGGCCCGCGCTGAGCCCGATGATCCGCTCGCTCATGATCCCTCCCCGGCGTGGCTGACCGCGTCGGCCACGATGTGCGCGACGTGCTCGTCGACCAGGGTGTACGCGATCTCCCGCCCCCGCCGGGAACCCCGGACCACGCCCGCCCCGCGGAGCACTCGCAGGTGCTGGGAGACCAGCGGCTGGGCCACGCCGAGCTTGTCCACCAGCTCGTGTACGCAGCGCTCACCACCGGCCAGCTCACTGACGATGGCCAGCCGGATCGGTGCCGAGAGGGCGCGCAGCAACTCGCTGGCGCCCTCGTACGCGTCATAGCCGGATCCGCTGGTCACCCTGCAACGGTAACCAATACCGGCGCGAAGCTCGTGATCAGGACCCGCCGAGCACCACCTCGTGTGGCTCTGGAGCCGGCGCGGGCTGGGGTCGAGCGCGGCGGACCCGGCGCCAACCGGCGGCCAGCAGGGTGATCACCATGAACGAGGCGATCGCGAGCACCACCACCGAGGCGCCGGGCGCGGTGTCGGCGAGCGCCGCCATCCAGATGCCCGCCCCGGCGGCGAACAGGCCCAGCGCCATCGCCGCCGCCATCGTGCTGCGGAACCCCCGGGTGACCTGCTGCGCGGTGGCCACCGGCACGACCATCAGCGCGCTGATCAGCAGTACGCCGACCGCGCGCATGGCGATCGTCACGGTGATCGCGGTGGTGATCGCGAGCAGCAGGTTGAGCGCGCGGACCGGCAGGCCGGAGACCCGGGCGTACTCCTCGTCGTGACAGACCGCGAAGAGCGCCGGCCGCAACGCGATCATCGTGACCAGCACGGCGACGCCGAGCACGGCGATGGTGAGCAGGTCCTCGCGGGAGGTGGTGGTGAGAGCCCCGAACAGGTACGCGTTGAGATTGGAGCTGGTGCTGTCGGAGAGCCCGACAAGCACCACCCCGCCCGCGATGCCG
Organism: Micromonospora sp. NPDC049891; assembly: GCF_040660295.1. Lineage (NCBI taxonomy): Bacteria > Bacillati > Actinomycetota > Actinomycetes > Micromonosporales > Micromonosporaceae > Micromonospora > Micromonospora sp. NPDC049891. Next base: position 182,248 of record NZ_JBFAML010000007.1, on the reverse strand, counting down.
CCGTAGAAGAGCAGGGCGAGGGCCAGGTCACCGGAGGTACGGCCGCGTTCGCGGATCAGCTCGATGGCGATCGCGCCGATGGTGGCCGCGATCACCGCCATGATCACGGGGGAGGTCTGGAAGAGCAGGCCGGCACCGACCCCGGTCAGCGCGACGTGCCCGATGCCGTCCCCGATCAGCGCCAGCCGCCGCTGCACCAGGTAGATGCCGAGCGCCGGGGCGGCCAGACCAATGATCAACGCGCCGATCAGGGCGCGCAGCATGAAGTCGTACTGAAAGAGACTCATCGTGCGCTCCACAGCCCGGCGGGCTCCTCGGGACCGTGCGGATGCACGTGGTCGTGGTCCGGGGCCGCGTGGTGCCCGGCCGGCTCCGGTACGGCGCCGTCGTGCGCCACGAACCCCTGGTGTACGACGATCGCCCGGCTGATCAGCGGGCGCAGCGGACCCAGCTCGTGGGCGACGAGCAGCACGGTGCCCCCGCCGACGGTGAAGTCGCGCAACGCCCCGGCGAAGGCCTCCTGGCTGGCCGCGTCCACGCCGGCTGTCGGCTCGTCGAGGATCAGCAGCTCGGGACGTCCGGCCAGGGCGCGGGCGATGAGCGTGCGCTGCTGCTGCCCACCGGAGAGGGTGGTGACCGGGTCCTTGGCCCGGTCGGCCAGGCCGACGGCGTGCAACGCCTCGGCGACGGCGTCCCGGTCGGTGCGCCCCGGCGGGCGCAGGATTCCCCGGCGGGCCAGCCGCCCGGCGGCGACCACCTCGGCGACGGTGGCCGGTACGCCGCTGCCGGCACCGAGGCGCTGCGGGACGTACCCGACGCGGTGCCACTGTCGGAACCGGCGTACCGGTCGGCCGAAGAGGGTCACGGTGCCGGCGCTCAGCGGGACCAGCCCGAGGATGGCGCGGATCAGGGTGGACTTTCCGGAGCCGTTGGCACCGAGGACCGCGACCACCTCTCCGGCGGTCACGGTAAGCGAGACGTCACGAAGCACGGGGCGGCCGTCGTAGCCGACCACCCCGTGCGTGACGGTGATGACGTCAGGTGTCACGAGCAGCTCAACGCCGTCCTCAGGGTCTGCAGGTTGGTACGCATCACCGAAAGGTAGTCCCCGCCGCCCTCGGCTGACAGGCCCTCGATGGGATCCAGCACCGCGGTCTGGGCGCCGACCTCCCGGGCGATGGTCTCGGCCACCTTCGGGCTGACAAGCGTCTCGAAGAAGATCGTGGTGGCCTGGTGCTCCCGGGCCTCCTCGGCCACCGCCGCCAGTCGCTGCGGGGACGGCTCGTCCTCCGGGGTGAGCCCGCTGATGCCGATCTGCTCCAGCTTGTACTTCTGCGTCAGGTAGCCGAACGCGGTGTGGCTGACCACGATCTCCCGGCGCTGGCAGGTCTTCAGCCCCTCGGCGAACTCCGTGTCCAGCTGCTCCAGCTCGGTACGCAGGGTGGCGGCGCGCTGGGTGTACCCGCCGGCCCGGTCCGGGTCGACAGCGCCGAGCCGCTCGGCGAGCTTGTCGCCGATGGTGGCCAGCCGGGTCGGGTCGAGCCAGACGTGCGGGTCCTTGGCACCGTCGGCCGCCTCCTCGGCGTGCTGCTCCTCCTCGGCGTGCTCCTCGTCCTCGTGGCCGTGCCCGTCCTCCTCGCCTTCGTGGCCGTGGTCGTGGCCGCCTGCGGTGGCGTCCAGCAGGGGTTCCACGGTCGCCACGTCGAAGGCGCGGTCACCGGCGTTCTGTTCGACCGCCTCGTCCACGGCGGGCTGGAAGCCGTGCAGGTAGAGGACCAGCTCCGCCTCGCTGATCTGGCCGACCTGACCCGGGTTCAGCTCCAGGTCGTGCGGTTCGGCACCGGGGCGGGCCAGGTTCGTCACGGCCACGGCGTCGCCGCCGATCCGCTCGGCGAGGAACTGCAACGGGTAGAAACCGGCCACCACGTCGACCCGCTGCGGGTCGGCACCGGCCGGGCTGTCGTCGTTCGAGCAGGCGGTGACGCCGGTCAGGGCGAGCAGGGCGGCCGTGGCGGTGGCCAGGGCGCGCGGGGCGGGGCGGAAGGTCATGACCACGACTCTCCGCGACAACGACAATGATTGTCAAAAACGCATGATTGCATGTCAGAGCAGCTTCACCAGGGCGGCGGTGACCAGCAGCGTCAGCACGATGAGCCGGATCGCTCGGGTCTGCGGTGTTTGTACCGACCAGGTGGTCACCAGCAGGGTCGCCAGCGCACCGGCCAGCAACAGCGTCAGCAGCCCGCCGATCACGCCCGGGGCGAAGAACGCGACGAGCGCGAGCAGAAGGGTGACCAGGAACACCGTCGTCGGGTTGGTCCGGGCCAGTCGGGCGGCGATGCCAGGCTGCGTACGCTGCATCCCACAGACTCTACGAGGAGGAGAAGCCGGTGCTGGTGACCAACCGGTTCGTGGTCGACGAAGACGTCGCCGAGGCGTTCACCGCCCGGGCCCACGCGGCCCTCGCCGCGCTCGCTGCCCGGCCCGGCTACCAGCGCGGACAGTTGGTCCGGGCGCTTGACGACCCCCGTCACTGGTGCCTGGTCACCGAGTGGGAGTCGGTGGGCACCTACCGCCGGGCCCTCGGCGGGTTCGACGTGAAGATCACCGCGGTGCCACTGCTCGCCGAGAGCCTCGACGAGCCGTCCGCGTACGAGCCGTTGGCGACCGCCGCGCCGGGCGGGGACGTGGTCACGGTCGCCAGCGACCGGGCTGCGGGTCCTTACCGCTGAGTCGCCGGGCACTACGCTGGTTCCTATGACCGCTCCCGGACCGGCAGCCTCACCACCAGACCCCTCGCTGCCCGGCCAGCAGGGACCTCAGGTCCCCGGCGAAAGCGGCGCGCCGCCGGCCGCATCCGGACCGCCACTCAACGACGGCACCGGCCCGACGCCCGCCTTCGGCTCCGCCGGACCACCGCCCACCGGCCCGACCTCACCGGCCGGGGGTCAACTGCCGCCCACGTCGACGCCGCCCGGCCCGGAGTCGGGAGCGCCGGTGCCGCCGCCCGGGCCCGGGGTGGCGCCGCCGTTCGCGGCGCCGCCGACCGAGGGCGGACGGTCCCGACTCTGGCTCGGTCTCGGCGCGGGGGCGCTGGCCCTGCTGCTCTGTTGCGGTGGCGGCGGTACGGCAGTCGTCGGCCTGCTGGTCAGCGGAGTGCAGGCGATCGAGGAGCAGGGCCGCACGGTCTCCGGCGACTACTACCGCGCTCTCTCCGACGGCGACTACGGCCGGGCGTACGACCAGCTCTGTGAGGACGCCCGGCGGCGCGAGTCCCGGCAGGAGTTCGAACGCCGCTCCGCCGCTGAGCCGCAGATCTCCTCCTACCGGGTCGGCGAGGTGGACACCACCACGCTCACCGTGCCGGTGGAGGTGACCTACAGCGGTGGCGGTCAGGAGCGCCAACAGGTCGTGCTCGCACAGGATCCGCAGACCGGTGGCATGGAGGTCTGCGGAGTCAACTGACCGGCCGCAGGTAATGTGCTGGGTTCGGGACCGAGCCGGTCGTACCGTGGTCCCGAACCGTCCCCGCCGACCGTGACGTCCCCGCCGACCGCCAGTCGGCGTAGGAGGAAAAATGCCAGCCGACCGTATCGACGCCGTCGTCAGCCTCGCCAAGCGCCGAGGCTTCGTCTTTCCCTCCAGCGAGATCTACGGGGGCACCCGGTCGGCGTGGGACTACGGTCCGCTCGGCGTGGAACTCAAGGAGAACGTCCGCCGGCAGTGGTGGAAGACAATGGTCCAGCAGCGCGACGACGTGGTGGGCCTGGACTCCGCGGTGATCCTCGCCCGGGACGTGTGGGCCGCCTCGGGGCACCTGGAGGCCTTCGTCGACCCGCTGACCGAGTGCCAGTCCTGCCACAAGCGGTTCCGCGCCGACCATCTTGAGGAGGCGTACGAGGCCAAGCACGGCCGCCCGCCGACCTCGCTGGCCGAGCTGAACTGCCCCAACTGCGGCAACAAGGGCACCTTCACCGAGCCGCGGATGTTCAACGGCCTGATGAAGACCTACCTCGGCCCGGTGGAGAGCGACGAGGGTATGCACTACCTGCGGCCGGAGACCGCCCAGGGCATCTTCGTCAACTACCGCAACGTGGAGACGGTGGCCCGTAAGAAGCCGCCGTTCGGCATCGCGCAGACCGGCAAGTCGTTCCGCAACGAGATCACCCCCGGCAACTTCATCTTCCGTACGCGCGAGTTCGAGCAGATGGAGATGGAGTTCTTCGTCGAGCCCGGCACCGACGAGCAGTGGCACGAGTACTGGCTCGCCGAGCGCTGGAACTGGTACCTCGACCTCGGTCTCGCCGAGAACAACCTGCGCTTCTACGAGCACCCCAAGGAGAAGCTCTCCCACTACTCGAAGCGCACCGTCGACATCGAGTACCGGTTCCAGTTCGGCGGCACCGAGTTCGCCGAGTTGGAGGGCATCGCCAACCGCACCGACTTCGACCTGTCCACGCACAGCAAGCACTCCGGCGTCGACCTGTCGTACTTCGACCAGACCAAGGGCGAGCGGTGGATCCCGTACGTCATCGAGCCGGCCGCCGGCCTCACCCGCGCGGTGCTGGCCTTCCTGCTGGAGGCGTACGACGAGGACGAGGCACCGAACACCAAGGGCGGCGTCGACAAGCGCACCGTGATGCGCTTCGACCCTCGGCTGGCCCCGGTCAAGGTGGCGGTGCTGCCGCTGTCCCGTAACGAGGCGCTCTCCCCGAAGGCGAAGCAGCTCGCCGCCGACCTCCGCAAGCGTTGGGTGGTCGAGTTCGACGACTCGCAGGCGATCGGTCGCCGTTACCGCCGGCAGGACGAGATCGGCACCCCGTTCTGCGTCACCGTCGACTTCGACACCCTCGACGACAACGCGGTGACGGTGCGGAACCGGGACACCATGACCCAGGAACGGATCGGCCTGGACCAGGTCGAGCGCTACCTGATCGACCACCTTCCCGGCTGCTGACCGCCGACGCCGCCCGGGCGTGCCGGTTGACCCGGCAGCCCGGGCCAGGCGCGATGGGCGAGGTGACTGGCATCCATGGCCAATGATGTCTCCAGGGGCGGGCGCATCCGCACGGAGACGACGAAGGGCCGACGACGTGGAGCCGGAAGCACGCGAGGAGATCTTCGAGCGGGCACGGGAGTACTCGACCCAACCGGCGCGCTGGGAGCAGGCGGACGTGCTCTGGGCGCGGGTCGTCGAGGCGTACCGGCAGGCCGTCGCGGGCGGCCGGGTCGACCGGAACGATCAACGCCAGCTCGCCCGGGCGCTGTGGCGGCACGGCATGTTGTTGACCGCACTGGGCCGCCACGACCGGGCGACGGAGTCGGGTCATGAAGCCGTCGTGCTGTTCACGGAGATCCATCAGGCGGTGGCGGCAGAGCATCCGGAGCCGACCCAGGCACGCCGGGACGAGGCGTTGGGCGAGCTGATCACCGCGATGGTGGACTGCGGCGAGTCGGCGTTCCTGGCCGGCAGCCCCGACGTTCGGCTGGACCTGCTGGACAAGGCGCTCGGGATCGGGCTGCACACCGCCGGCCCGCCGCCCGGCGCGGGGCCGCGCACCCGCGAGGCGATGGCCACCGCCTACCACAACTTCGCCAACGCCCTGCTGCACCGACACCAGCAGCAGGGCGCCACGACCGACGCCCAGGAGGCGACGCTGGCCGGCTCCCGGGCCACGGAGCTGCGCCTGAAGGCCCTCGACCCGCACCGGCCGATCACGCTGTGGGAGCTGGGCAACACGTACTCGGTCTACGCGCAGGCGCTGCTGGCGACCGGTGACGTCGAGCGTGCCCGGTTGGTGGTTGACCACGGCATCCAGCTGACCGACCTGCTGGGCGCGGCCGGGATGGAGATCCGGCAGAAGCTGCGGGCGACGGCGGAGCTGATCCGGGGAGCCTCCGGTTCCGGCGGCGGGGGTCGCCGGTGGCCGTGGCGGCGACGCTGACCGCGGCCCCCGTACCCTTGAACTGTGGAAACCGCCCTCCATCCCGCGGCCGACCTGCCGCCGCTGCGCATCGGACCGCACCAGGTGTGGCCGCCGGTGGTGCTCGCCCCGATGGCCGGCATCACAAACGTCGGCTTCCGGCAGCTCTGCCGGGAACAGGGCGGCGGCATCTACGTCTGCGAGATGATCACGACGGTCGCCCTGGTCGAGCGGAACCCGAAGACGCTGCGGATGATCGCGTTCGGGGCCGACGAGCGCCCTCGTAGCCTCCAGCTCTACGGCACCGACCCGGAGACCACCGCCGCAGCCGTCCGGATCGTGGTCGAGCGGGACCTCGCCGACCACATCGACCTCAACTTCGGCTGCCCGGTGCCGAAGGTGACCCGGCGCGGTGGCGGCGCCGCGCTGCCCTGGCGGCGGCGGCTCTTCGCTCGCCTGGTGCGGGCCGCGGTGGACGCCGCGTCACCCGCCGGGGTGCCGGTCACGGTCAAGATGCGCAAGGGCATCGACGACGACCACCTGACGTACGTCGAGGCGGGGCTCGCCGCCCAGGAGGCCGGCGTCGCCTCGGTCGCCCTGCACGGGCGTACGGCCGCTCAGCGGTACTCGGGCACGGCGGACTGGGACGCCGTCGCCACCCTCAAGCAGGCACTAGACGTGCCGGTGCTCGGCAACGGCGACATCTGGGAGGCCGACGACGCGCTGCGGATGGTGGCGCACACCGGGGTCGACGGCGTGGTCATCGGCCGCGGCTGCCTGGGCCGGCCCTGGCTCTTCGCCGACCTGGAGGCGGCGTTCAACGGCTCGCCGCAACGTCGGCTGCCCTCGCTCGGCGAGGTGGCGGTGACCATGCGCCGGCACGCCGAGCTGCTTGTCGAGCAGTTCACCGCCGGTGCCCGCAACCCGGCCCGTGGTGAACGGGACGGCTGCACCGACTTCCGCAAGCACGTCGCCTGGTACCTCAAGGGCTTCCCGATCGGCAGCGAGCTGCGCCGTTCCCTGGCGATGATCGACAGTCTGGCCCAGCTCGACGACCTGCTCGGCAAGCTCGACCCGGCGGTGCCGTTCCCGGTCGAGACGTTGGGCCAGCCGCGTGGCCGCACCAACTCACCGGGCAAGGTCTTCCTGCCCGACGGTTGGCTGGCCAGCCGCGACGACGACACCGTCCCCGAGGGCGCCGAGCTGGACGACTCCGGCGGCTGACCCGCAGCCGGCCCTCCGTGATGTCCGCCGGGCCGCAATGCCGTCTGCCGGGCGGGCAGTGCCGCCTGCAACTTCGGGAGAGTTCCTGAGTCCGGTGGCCTGACCCGTCACCGGCACCGCGCGGGGGTGGCGCCCCGACCGGAGGCAGCAACATCCCCGAAGTCGTCGGATCCCCCGGTGGGACGGGGTGGGGGTGGGGTGGGGACGACGAAGGGCCGGCCCCGGTGGGGCCGGCCCTTCGTGGTGTTTGGTTGGTCAGGAGGTGGCGCTGTAGCCGCGGGTGGCGATCCAGTCGGCGAGCGTGTCGATGCTCATCCGGTAGGAGGCCTGGGCGGGGTTCGCGGAGTCGGCGATGGTGACGGTGTTCCCGCCGTCGCGGTAGCCGACGACGCTGATGTAGTGGCCACCTTCGAAGCTGTGGGCGGTGCCGTCGGTGTCGGTGGCGGTGCCGGCGATGTTGGCGACCACGGCGCGGCCGTCGTCGATGGTGCGGACCACGTCGTCGCGCAGCTTGTCGGTCTGCTTGTCGTCGGCCTTGGCGCCGGCGATCTCGACGGACCGGTAGACGTCCTTGCCGGTCTCCTTGTTCAGCACCGGGGTGATGTCGTTGATGGAGTTGGTGCCGGCCTCGGTGGTGCGCATTTCCTTGGCCATGGTGTCGACGTCGATGTTCTTGCCCTGCACGCTCAGGGCGTTGCGGGCGGCGGCGGGGCCGCAGTAGTAGAAGTTGGGCTGGGCCTCGTAGCGGACGCCGAGTTCGCGCTCGCCACCGGGCTTGCGGTCCTGCACCACGGCGCTGGCCTGGACGCCCGGGGTGGCCTGGGCGGCGATGGCGGGGCCGGCGATGCCACCGGCGGTGGCGGCGGCAGCGGCGATGGTCAGGGCGGTCTTGCGCAGGATGGTGGTAGCCATGATTTCGCACCTTTCGGTCGGGGGTGCGCGTGGCTCCGGCCCGCGGGGGATGCGGGTGGGGCCTCGCGGGAAAGGGGAGACGTGCTACGCGCTGAATCCGGCGTGTGGTGCTCGGGACGTGATGTCCGGGAGGGTGTAACGCCGGGTGGGCCGGGGCCATTCCGGGGGGCCTCGCGGGGGAGGCGGATGGCTTCGGCGGTGTGCCGGGGGGTGTAACGCCCGGGGGTCGGGGGTCATTCCGACCGGGCCGGGGGCGGCGCTGGGGGCGCTCGCGGTTACGCCATGTATAACCACCGGGCCGGGCCCGCGATTCCGCCGCCGGCGTGGCCCCGGTCACCGCCGAATCGGACATCCGGCCACGCCGGGCACGATCGTCCCCACCGGTGTTCCGCGCGGGCGGTGCCGGCCGTGCCATCGGCGCAGGGCTGCGGGACCGACGGAGGCGGCGGTCTGCCCGGAGCCGACTTTCAGGGGTCGGCCACCCGATCAGCGCCGGGCTGCTGCCTGAGGGCGTCGGCGGCGGGCCAGTGGGCGACCGTGCGATCAGTGCCGGGCTGCCGGCTGAGGGCGTCGGCGGTGGGCCATGAGTCGAGCGCCGGCCACGCCGAGCCAGGTGATCCCGGCATACACCGCGATCCGCTCGAAAAGCCCACCCGGCGCACCGGGGCTCAGCCCGGCATGGTCGAGGGTGACGAGCGTGGCGCAGGTCAGGAAGGCGGTCACCACAATCGTCGCCACGCCGCGTCCGAGGTGCCGCCAGACGGCGGGGTCCCGAGCGGGGCCTGCCTGCTCGCCGGCGAGCCTGCCAGGGGTGTCCGCACGCTCACCGGTGGTGCGCTTGTCGGTGTTGTCTGCCTGCTGACCTCGGTGGGCGCGGACCAGATCGAGATCCCGGCCCAGCCGCCAGGCGGTCACCGAGAGCGCGGCGACGACGACCAGTCCCGCGATGTCGTGGAGTCCGCCCTGCCAGGTTTGCACCGCAGCCGCACCCGGCGGGTAGTTGAGGCCGGGATCGATGGGAAACACGGCTGCGGCCATCAGGGCCAGCCCGGCGAGCATCACCGATCTCCAGGTCGCCCGGCGGGGCGTCGCGCCGGCCGCCCTCGCCTGGCCCCGCAGCCCGATCGCGCTGGCGACGACAAGTAGCCCGACGGTGACGAGCTTGACGGTGCCGAGCCAACCTCGATCACCCAGCGACAGGTGACTGACCCAGTGCCGGGTGAGCTGATAGCCGGGGCGGGTCGCCCCGTCGGCGAGGTCCAGGCCGATCAACATCGCCGGCGCGAGGATGGCGGCGGCCCGGGCGGTACGGGGCATGAGGTCGGGCACCATGCGAACGATGTTCGCATGGTGCGAACGCCGTTCGCAAGATGGTCCCTCGGGGCCTCGACTACTCTGTGGCCGTTCCGCCGGGTCGGGGCGGCTACCGGAGCTGCGGAGGAGCCGGATGATCGACAAAGGCGCGGAGATCCCGGCTCGGCGGCGCCGTTCCGCCCGGACGAAGCCCGCACTGACCCGGCAGGCGATCGTCGCTGTCGCACTCGACCTGGTCGACCAGGCCGGCGTGGACGCGGTGACCATGCGCAGTGTCGCCGACGCGCTCGGCACCGGACCGGCCTCGATCTACCGCCACGTCACCGGCAAGGACGAACTCCTCGAACTCGTCCTCGACCGGGTGCTCGCGGGGGTCCGCGTGCCAACGGCCGATCCGCGGGACTGGCGCGGGTCGCTCGTCGCGCTGGCCCGCGAGGTGCGACAGGTCCTGCTGGCGCACAACGACATCGCCGCGGTGGCGATGTCGGGTCCACCTGTCGGTGACAACCTGGCCCGCATCGCCGAGGCGCTGCTGGCGATCCTGCGTACTGCCGGATTCCCGGACGAGGTCTGCGCGTGGGCGGTCGACCGGCTCTCGCTCTACGTCACCGCGGACGCCCTGGACACCGCCCGGCAGCGGGTGGCGGGATCCGGTGGCTCGGAGGCCGTACGGCGGCGCTGGGCTGAGGTCGCGCAGTACTACCGCGACCTGCCCGCGGACCGTTTTCCGCACACCGTCGCGTTGCGCGACGCACTGTTCGCCGCCGGACCGGTGGACCGCTTCACCCTCGGCCTGGAGTTGCTCCTGGACGGACTGGCGGCTCACCGGAGTGGTTGACCGCCGGGCTACGCGGGGCGGGAATCGGCGTCGCCGGCTGTGGCCAGGGCAGCTCGGGAGAGCGGTGGTACGCGATGCCGGCGGTGGCCCAGCGCGGGCCGTGCCCCGCCAGCCGCTCGCGGAACGAGTCCCAGTCGTGCGTCGACCGGGGTGACCAGCCCAGCTCGGCGATGGCGGGCAGCCGGGGGAACAGCATGAATTCGATCTCGGCGAGGGTGGTCACCGACTCGGTCCACAGCGGCGCCTCGACGCCGAGCACCGCCTCGGCCGGTACGCCGGCCAGGTGGCTGGCCGGATCCCAGTCGTACGCCCGGCGTACGTCGATCAGGCCGGCCCAATCGTGCCCGATCGGGGTGTCCGGGGCGTACTTCATGTCGAGGTACGCGTGGTTGCCGGGGGAGAGGATCAACCGGGCTCCCCGTCGTACCGCCTCGGCGGTCACCGGGTCCTCGCCGGTCGTGCCCCACCACTGGAGGATCCGCCGGTCGGCGTGGGCGGCGGGGGCGATCTGGTGCCAGCCGATCACGTCCCGATCCAGGCCGGCGACGATGTGCTGCACCCGTTCGACGAAGCCGGCGTACACCTCGGCGGGCACCTTGAACGCCTCGTCGCCACCGATGTGCAGCCACCGGCCGGGGGTGAGCGCGGCGATCTCGCCGAGCACGTCGGCGACGAAGTCGTACGTGCGCTCGTTGGCCGGGTCGACGTAGCTGAAGCCGACGTCGGTGCCGGTGTACGGCGGCGGTGCGATCCCGTCGGGTGCCAGCTCGCCGTACGCGGTCAGCGCGGCGTGGGTGTGACCGGGCAGGTCGATCTCGGGGATCACGGCGATGTGCCGGTCGGCGGCGTACGCCACGATCCGTCTGTAGTCGGCCTGGGTGTAGTACCCGCCGGAAGCGTCGCCGACCGCGCCGGCCCCGCCGACGGTGGCCAGCCGGGGCCAGGAGTCGATCGCGATGCGCCAGCCCTGGTCGTCGGTGAGGTGCAGGTGCAGCCGGTTGAGCTTGTAGCGGGCCAGGTGGTCGATCACCCGCAGCACGTCGGTGACGCCGAAGAAGTGCCGGGCCACGTCGAGCATCGCGCCCCGGTGCGGGTAGCGGGGGCGGTCGAGGATCGACCCACCGGGCAGTATCCAGCGTTCGGCGACCGGGCTGGCGTTCTCGACGGCGGCCGGCAGCAGCTGCCGCAGCGTCTGTATCCCGTGATGAAGGCCGGCGGCGGTGCCGGCGGCGATGCGTACGCCGTCGGTGGTGATGTCGAACCGGTAGCCCTCCGCGCCCAGTGCGGCCTCGCCGGTCAGGTCGAGGGCGATGCCACCGGCCGGGACGGGTGTGGCGGTATCGGTCACCGGCAGCGGGTATCCGGTGGCCGGGCGCAGCAGTGCGGCGAGTTGCCCGGCGACGGCCACGGCGGCCGGGTCGGCGCTGGCTCGGATCACCGTATCGGCGGTCAGGAGGTAGTTGGCCGTCGCGTCCGGTTCGACCCGTTCCGGGGCGGGCACCACATCGCCCAGCCGGGTCCGTGCCGGCGGTCCGAGCAGCGCCGCCGCCGTTCGCTCCGCCGCCCTGGCCAGTTCCCCGGCGGTACGCCCGGCGGCCTGGGTTGCGTCGTCCGCCTGCGCGGCGGTTTCCGCCCCTGCCGTGGTGTCCGCCTGCCCGGTGATCCCGGCTGCTGCTGCGGCGGGTGCCGACTCGGGCGGCGCGGCGACGTCGCCGGGGCGGGACGGGTCGAGTGGTTCCGGTGTGGTGCTGGGTGCGGCGGACACGGGGACTCCCGAGGGGGTGTATTCGCGGCGGTTGTGGCAATGGTGCGAGGTGGTCACACAGCGTGCCGTCAAGCGTACGGGGAGGCCGGCAATTGCGTGAATGTGCGCATGGAACCGTTCCCAAAAACTGTCCTGAACCCGGACAGTCGTGATTGCTGTGCCTATTGTCACCGACCGCTCCCGGGCTGCGTGTTGTTCGCTTAGCCTTCGCCCACCGATCGGCACGACTCCCCGGATTACCAGCCGATGGATCCGGGGTATCAGAAAACTGAACCTTCGTTAAGTGTCAATCCGGGCGCGTGGGAGGCTCTGGTGACAGCGCAAGAGACGGTTGAGCACAAGTACGTCTACGACTTCGCCGAGGGCAACAAGGATCTCAAGGACCTCCTCGGCGGCAAGGGAGCGAACCTGGCCGAGATGACCAATCTCGGCCTGCCGGTGCCGCCCGGCTTCACCATCACCACCGAGGCGTGCAAGGCGTACCTCGACACGGGCGCGGAACCGGCCGGGCTTGCCGACCAGATCGCCGCTCACCTGGCGGCGCTGGAGCGCGAGATGGGCCGGCGCCTCGGCGACCCGGACGACCCGCTGCTGGTCTCCGTACGCTCCGGGGCGAAGTTCTCGATGCCCGGAATGATGGAGACCGTGCTCAACGTCGGTCTCAACGACCGCAGCGTCGAGGGGCTGGCCCGACAGGCCGGTGCCGCCACCGACCAGGGCGCCTCCGGCGGCGCGGACAGGTTCGCCTGGGACTCCTACCGGCGCCTGATCCAGATGTTCGGCAAGACGGTCTGCGACGTTCCGGGCGAGGAGTTCGAACACGCGCTCGACGAGGTCAAGCGCGCCAAGGGCACCGACCTCGACCTGGACCTGGACGCGGACGACCTGCGCGGGCTCGTCGACACGTACAAGAAGATCTTCAGTAAGCACACTGGACGGGAGTTCCCGCAGGAACCGCGCGAGCAGCTCGACCTCGCGGTACGCGCGGTGTTCGACTCGTGGAACGCCGAGCGGGCGGTGGTCTACCGCCGGCAGGAGCGCATCCCGGCCGATCTCGGTACCGCCGTCAACGTGGTGGCGATGGTCTTCGGCAACCTCGGTGCCGACTCCGGCACCGGCGTCGCCTTCACCCGCGACCCGGCCAGCGGCGCCCAGGGCATCTACGGCGATTACCTGGCCAACGCGCAGGGCGAGGACGTCGTCGCCGGCATCCGCAACACCGTGCCCTTGCAGGAGCTGGAGCGGATCGACAAGGACTCCTACGACGAACTGCTCGACTACATGGCCCGGCTGGAGCGGCACTACCGGGACCTGTGCGACATCGAGTTCACCATCGAGCGCGGCAAGCTGTGGATGCTCCAGACGCGGGTCGGCAAGCGCACCGCTGCCGCCGCGTTCGTCATCGCCGGCCAGTTGGTCGACGAGGGCCTTATCGACCTCGACGAGGCGCTGCACCGGGTCAACGGCGCGCAACTGGCCCAGCTGATGTTCCCGCGCTTCCAGCTCGACCACGAGTTCGAGCCGGTCGCCACCGGCATCGGGGCGTCGCCGGGCGCGGCGGTCGGCAAGGTGGTCTTCACCTCGGCCCGCGCGGTCGAGCTGGCCGCCGAGGGTGAGGCCGTCATCCTGGTGCGCCGGGAGACCAACCCGGACGACCTGAACGGCATGATCGCCGCCCAGGGCATCCTCACCTCGCGGGGCGGCAAGACCAGCCACGCCGCGGTGGTGGCCCGGGGAATGGGCAAGACCTGCGTCTCCGGCGCCGACGGACTGAACATCGACGTACCGAAGCGGCGGTTCGCCGTGGCCGGACACACGGTCACCGAGGGCGACGTCGTCTCCATCGACGGCACCACCGGCAAGGTCTACCTGGGTGAGGTGCCGGTCAGCCCGTCGGAGGTGGTGCGCTACTTCGAGGGCGAGGTCGATCCGGACACCAGCGACGACGCGCTGGTCAAGGCCGTACACCGGATCATGTCGCACGCCGACGCGAGTCGCCGCCTGGCGGTACGTACCAACGCCGACACCGGTGCCGACGCGGCCCGGGCCCGGCGGTTCGGCGCCGAGGGAATCGGACTGTGCCGTACCGAGCACATGTTCCTCGGTGACCGGCGTGAGCTGGTGGAACGGCTGATCCTGGCCCGCGACCCGGCCGAGCGGGAGGACGCGCTGGCCGCGCTGCTGCCGTTGCAGCGGGCGGACTTCGTGGAGATCTTCCGGGAGATGGACGGGCAGCCGGTCACCGTCCGGTTGATCGACCCGCCGCTGCACGAGTTCCTGCCGCCGCTGGAGCAGCTCGCGGTGAACGTGGCTGTCGCTCAGGAACGCGGCGAGGACGTCGCCAAGGAGGAGGCGCTGCTCGCGGCCGTACGCCGGATGCACGAGGAGAACCCGATGCTCGGGCTGCGCGGCGTACGGCTCGGCCTGGTCATCCCCGGACTCTTCGCGATGCAGGTCCGGGCGATCACCGAGGCCGCCGTGGAGTGCACCCGCCAGGGGATCCGGTCCTACCCGGAGATCATGGTCCCGCTTGTCGGTGCGGTCCAGGAACTGGAGACGGTACGCACCGAGGCCGAGCGGATCATCGCCGAGGTGGTCGGCGGCAGCGACGTCAACGTGCTGATCGGCACGATGATCGAGGTGCCCCGGGCGGCGCTGACCGCCGGACAGATCGCCGAGGCCGCCGAGTTCTTCTCCTTCGGCACCAACGACCTGACCCAGATGGGTTGGGGCTTCTCCCGCGACGACGTGGAGGGGGCGTTCTTCTGGCGCTACCTGGAGCTGGGCATCTTCGGCATCTCACCGTTCGAGTCCATCGACGCCGACGGCATCGGCCGGCTGGTACGCATCGCCGCCGAGGAGGGCCGGGCGGCCCGCCCGGGGCTCAAGCTCGGGGTTTGCGGCGAACACGGTGGTGACCCCGACTCGGTGCACTTCTTCCACGCCGTCGGGCTGGACTACGTCTCCTGTTCGCCGTTCCGAGTGCCGGTGGCACGGTTGGAGGCCGGCCGGGCCGCAGTGATCACCACCGGCTCGGACAGCCGCTGACCGCGCGGCTCGCCCTCGTCCGAGGGCGAGCCGCCCGCTCCGAGCCCCCTTCAAGCAGCAACTTCGGGGATGTTGCTGTGTCGATCCACCGGGAGGCAGCAACATCCCCGAAGTTGTCGCGTGGTCCACGGGCGCGAGAGGGCGTACGGGGCACGCCGGTGTGCGGGTGCGCTTCGCGCCCGAGTGGGGCGGTCAGATCGGGGGGCGACGCCAGGTGATCGACGGGTCGCGGCGGGGACGTTGGTTCGGCATCGAGGCCATGGGCGTGCGTACCGCCAGCGGGGCGTGCGGATCCGCCTGGTGGGGCAGCAGCGTCGGGCGGCGACAGGCGGCGAGGGCCGGGCCGGTGCGGCGGACCACCCCACGGGCCTCCTCCCGCAGCGCCGCCAGATCGGCTCCCGGCTCGGCGACCAGGGTCAGCAGGGCGTCCCGACCGGCCGGGTAGGTGACCACACAACCTGCTGCGGTGTGCACCACCGACTCGTGGAACTCTCCCTGCCGTACGGTGGCCGCCATCCGGTGCCCGAGGCCGAAGCTGGCCGCCGCCAGCGCCGCCAGGTGGGTGGCGTCGGTCGTGGGCAGGTCGCTGGAGATGAGCAGGCCGTCCGTGCCGGCGAGGACCGTGCCGGCGACCTCGGGACGGCGTCGGCGCAGCCCCCGTAGCTCGGTACCCATCATCGTTTCCGCGTTCACGAGCGTGTCTCTCCCACCGGTCGTGTCTCCGCCTCGACAAGTGACGTTCCGCGATGGCGACGCTACCCGTGGACGTCGATGAGTGCGATCCCGTCACCGTCGGCGATCGGGCGACAACTCTCGTCTGATCGGGGGATGTGGACCCGCCGGGGGCACGTCGCCGGCGCGCCGAACGGGACCCCCGGGCGTAACCTGACTTCGCCCATGGACCGTCGTTCGCGAAGGGGTGGCCGGATGAGATCGCGTGCCGAGTTGTCGGAGGCTGTCGGTGCCGCGGTGGCGGTGCCCGCATGACAAGTGTGTGGGAGAGCCTGACCGTCGACGCCCGGGACCCTGGCCGGCTGGCCCGCTGGTGGGCCGAGGCGCTCGGCTACCAGGTGGTCGAGGAACGGCCGGACGAGGTGGAGATCCGGCAGAGCGCGGACCGGCTGCCCGGCATCGTCTTCGTGCCCGTGACCGGCGTCAAGGAGGGCAAGAACCGGCTGCACCTCGACCTGCGCCCGACCGACCGGGAGGCCGAGGTGGAACGGCTTGTCGACATGGGCGCCCGGCACGTCGACATCGGCCAGGACGGCGACGACTGGACGGTGCTGGCCGACCCGGAGGGCAACGAGTTCTGCGTGCTGCGGCAGCGTGGGGATTGAGTGCTGCGTCCGGTGAGTCGGACGCGGCGCGTCGGGTGGCGGAGCCGGTCAAGGACCCGGAGCACGGCCGGTCCCCGTACGAGCGGGACCGGGCCCGGGTGCTGCACTCGGCGGCGTTCCGCCGGCTGGCCGCGAAGACCCAGGTGCACACGGCCGGCACCGACGACTTCCTGCGTACCCGGCTGACCCACTCGTTGGAGGTGGCCCAGATCGCCCGGGAGATGGGTGCCCGGCTGGGCTGCGATCCGGACGTGGTGGACACCGCCGGGCTGGCCCACGACCTCGGTCACCCGCCGTTCGGCCACAACGGCGAGGGCGCGCTCGACGAGCTGGCCGCCGACTGCGGCGGGTTCGAGGGCAACGCCCAGACGCTGCGCGTGCTGACCCGGCTGGAAGCCAAGGCGTACGGCCCGGACGGGACGTCCGCCGGGCTGAACCTGACCCGCGCCTCGCTCGACGCGGTCGGCAAGTACCCGTGGACCCGCCAACCCGGCCGGCGCAAGTTCGGGGTGTACGCCGACGACCTGTCCGCCTTCACCTGGCTTCGGCAGGGCGCCCCGGCCGGTGAGCGGCGCTGCCTGGAGGCGCAGGTGATGGACTGGGCCGACGACGTGGCGTACTCCGTGCACGACGTCGAGGACGGCATCCACGGCGGGTACCTCACGCTGGAGCCGTTGCTGGCCGACTCCGACGAGCGGGCGGCGCTCTGCGCCGACGTCGCCGCCGTCTACTCGACCGAGTCCTCCGACTACCTCGACCGGGCGCTTGCCGAACTGCTCGCCGACCCGGTGCTCGCCCCGCTGGCCGGCTACGACGGCAGTCATCGGGCCCAGGCCGCGCTCAAGGCCACCACGAGCGTGCTGACGGGTCGGTTCGTGGCGACCGCCGTCGCCGCCACCACCGAACGGTTCGGCCCGGGACCACACCGACGGTACGCGGCCGACCTGATCGTGCCCCGACCGTTGCGCGCCCGGTGTGCGCTGCTCAAGGGCATCGCCCTGCGTTACGTGATGCGTCGGCCCGGTGCGCAGGGCCGGTACCAGCGGCAGCGGGAGATCGTCGCCGGGCTGGTGGAGACCCTGGCCGCGCGGGCACCGGAAGCGCTCGACCCGGTTTTCGCCCCGCTGTGGCGGGACGCGTCCGACGACCACGCCCGGCTGCGGGTGGTGATCGACCAGGTGGCCTCATTGACCGACCCGGCCGCCCTGGCCTGGCATGATCGTCTGATCAGAAGCTGACACCGGATACCGGGGTCGGACGGCGAGCCGCGAGTGAGGTTAGCCTAACCGAATGACGGATCGCTCGAAGAAGGTCACCTCCGCCCGGGTCCTGCGCACCTGGCGGCCCACCCCGCACGTGGTCCGGCTGGTGCTCGGCGGGGAGGAACTGGCCGACCTGCCGGTCGGCGAGTTCACCGACCACTACATCAAGATTGTTTTTCCGGTCGCCGGGGTTGACCACCCGCGCCCGATCGATCTCGCCGCCATCCGCCGGGACCTGCCGCGTGAGCAGTGGCCCCGGTTGCGCGCGTACACGGTACGTGCCTGGGACGCGGCGGCCGGGGACCTGACAGTCGACGTGGTGCATCACGGCGACGAGGGACTGGCCGGCCCGTGGGCGGCCGCGTTGCGGCCCGGCGACGAGGTGCTGTTCGTCGGCCCGGGCGGGGCGTACGCGCCGAACCCAGCGGCCGACTGGCACCTGCTGGTCGGTGACGAGAGCGCCCTGCCGGCGATCGCCGCCTCCCTGGCCCGGCTCCCCGCCGACGCGCCCGCGTACGTTTTCGTCGAGGTCGACGGCCCGGCCGACGAGCAGCCGCTGCCCAGCCCGGGTGCGGTGCGGCTGACCTGGCTGCACCGGGGCGCACGCCCGGTGGGTGAGGCGCTGGTGGCCGCGGTGCGTGGGCTGGATTTCCCGGCCGGCACGGTGCATGCCTTCGTGCACGGCGAGGCGTCCTTCGTCCGCCAGTTGCGCCGGTTGCTGCGGGTGGAGCGGTCGGTTCCCCGCGAGTGGCTGTCCATCTCCGGCTACTGGCGCAGGGGCCTGGACGACGAGGGCTGGCGGGCCACCAAGCCCGACTGGAACCGCCAGGTCGAGGCCGACGAAGAGGGGCGCGTTCCCGTACCGCTCGGTTGACCGTCGAACCGATAACCGGCAAGGTGGCACCCCAACACGCCCGTGAACGGCCAAAAGTCGGTTCTCCGGGTGTGATTCGCCGGAACTTCGGGAGCAACACGGTAGCGGAACGGGAGGATGGTCAGGGGTGACCATGAGCGAGCAGGTAGACGAGAAGACCGCCGACTCCGGCGGTACAGGCGGCAGGATCGACCCGATCGTGCTCGGCCTGGGCGTCGGCGGCGTGCTCGCCGTGGTGCTCTGGGGAGTGCTGGCCCGTGACTCGCTGGCGAGTGTCGGCGAATCGGGTCTGGCCTGGGTGATCGACACGTTCGGCTGGTTCTTCGTGGTGGCGGCCAACGCCTTCCTGGTGCTGGCGGTGGTGCTGGCGCTGTCCCGGTTCGGCCGTATCCGGCTCGGCAAGGACGAGGAGCAGCCGGAGTTCACCACGCTGGCCTGGATCGCCATGATGTTCAGCGCCGGCATGGGCATCGGCCTGGTCTTCTTCGCCGTCGCCGAGCCCATCCAGCACTACGCCACGCCGCCACCGGCGGCCGGCGTCGAGCCGCAGACCGGGCAGGCGGCGTCGGCGGCCATGCAGTTCACCCTCTTCCACTGGACGCTGCACCCGTGGGCGATCTACGCGGTGGTGGCGCTGGCCTTGGCGTACTCGACGTTCCGTCGGGGCCGGCAGAACCGGATCTCGGCGGCGTTCCGGCCGCTCATCGGCGACCGCGCCGACGGCCCCGTCGGCCAGGTCATCGACCTGCTGGCCGTCTTCGCCACCGTCTTCGGCTCCGCCACCAGCCTCGGGCTCGGCGCCCTCCAGGTCGCCGCCGGCCTGGACCTGGTCGCCGGGGTACCGGACAGCACCGCTGTGGAACTTGTGGTGATCGGGGCGCTCACGCTGGCCTTCGTCATCTCCGCCTTCACCGGCCTGCACCGTGGCATCAAGTGGCTCTCCACCACGAACGTGGTACTCGCCGTCGTGCTGATGCTCTTCGTCTTCGTGGTCGGGCCGACCATCTACACCCTTGAGGTGCTGCCCGCCTCCATCGGTGACTACCTCAGCAACCTCGTCTACATGTCCACCCGCACCGGGGCCTTCTCCGACCCGGCCTGGCTGGGCGGCTGGACGATCTTCTACTGGGCGTGGTGGATCTCCTGGGCGCCGTTCGTCGGCACCTTCATCGCCCGCATCTCCCGGGGCCGCAGCGTCCGGCAGTTCCTGATCGGTGTGCTCCTGGTGCCCAGCGGTGCCAGCGCCGTCTGGTTCGCGATCATGGGCGGCAGCGCGCTGCGGGTGCAGGCCACCGGGGTACGTGACCTGGTGGCGGACGCCTCCACCAGCAGTGAACAGGCGCTGTTCGGTCTGCTCGACGCGCTGCCGCTGGCGGCGTTGACGAGCGTGCTGGCCATGGTGCTCATCGCGCTGTACTTCGTCACCAGCGCCGACTCCGCCTCGCTGGTGCTCGGCTCGCTGACCTCCCGGGGCGCGCTGCGTCCGCACCGGGTGGTCGTGGTCAGCTGGGGAATCCTGATCGGCGCGGTCGCCGCGGTGCTGCTGCTCGTCGGCGGGCTGGACGCGCTGCAACAGGCCACCATCATGGTGGCGTTGCCGTTCGTGGTGGTGATGCTCGGACTGGCCGTCGCCCTGGTCAAGGACATGGCCCGCGATCCACTGCTGGCCGCGCCCACGCGCACCCGCCCGCACGGCCTGGCCGATGCGGTACGGGCCGCCCGATCGTACGAGGAGGAGGATCCGCCGCCGGTACGCCGTTACCTGCGCCGCCGCCCCCGCTGACCGCCACCTCGGGTGGCCCTGCGCTCCCGCGCCGTGCCGGCTGGCTCGCCGGCACGGCGCGGGCGGATGGTGCGGGCCACCGAGGGGCCCCTCCTTGAGCCCGGGGCGGGCAGGGCAGGATGTAGGCCGAGGAGGTGGCGGGATGGCGGGGCGGATCCGGGACGAGGACATCGCGCTGGTCCGCGAGCGCACGTCCATCGCCGAGATCATCTCCGACACGGTGACGCTCAGGTCGGCCGGCGGCGGCAACCTCAAGGGGCTCTGCCCCTTCCACGACGAGAAGAGCCCGTCGTTCAACGTCTCGCCCGCCCGGAACGTCTGGTACTGCTTCGGCTGCGGTGCCGGCGGCGACGCGATCAAGTTCCTGATGGACGCCGAGCACCTCAGCTTCGTCGAGGCGGTGGAGCGGCTCGCCGCCCGCGCCGGCCTGCAACTGCGGTACGTGGAGGACGACAGGTCGGCGCCTCGACCGAACCGCCCGCAGCAGGGGCAGAAGCAGCGGCTGGTCGCCGCGCACGCCGCCGCCGTCGAGTTCTACACCGCGCAGTTGGCCACGGCCGGTGCGCGTCCCGCCCGGGAGTTCCTGGCCGAGCGCGGCTTCGACCGGGCCGCCGCGCAGCGGTACGACTGTGGCTTCGCTCCCGACGGGTGGGACCTGCTCACCAAGCATCTGCGTCAGCGTGGCTTCAGCCATGACGAACTGGTAACCGCCGGGCTGTCCCGCCCGGCCCGCTCGGGCAGCCTGATCGACAGGTTCCGCCGTCGGCTGCTCTGGCCGATCCGGGACCTCACCGGCGACGTGATCGGCTTCGGCGCCCGCAAGCTCTTCGCCGACGACGACGGCCCGAAGTACCTGAACACCCCCGAGACGCCGATCTACAAGAAGTCCCATCTGCTCTACGGCATCGACCAGGCCAAACGGGAGATCGCCAAGCAGGGCCGGGTGGTCCTGGTCGAGGGCTACACCGACGTGATGGCCTGCCACCTGGCCGGCGTACCGACAGCCGTGGCGACCTGCGGCACCGCGTTCGGCGCCGACCACATCGGTGTGCTGCGCCGGCTGCTGCTGGACACCGACGCGGTCGCTGGCGAGATCATCTTCACCTTCGACGGTGACGCGGCCGGGCAGAAGGCCGCGCTGCGCGCCTTCGACGACGACCAGCGCTTCGTCGGGCGTACCTTCATCGCGGTCAGCCCGGACAACATGGATCCGTGCGAGCTGCGCCTGGCAAAGGGCGACCTGGCCGTGCGTGACCTGGTCGCCCGCCGCGAGCCGCTCGTCGACTTCGCGCTGCGCCATGTGATCAGCAGGTACGACCTGGACACCGTCGACGGTCGGGTCGAGGCGATGCGGCGTGCCGCGCCCCTGGTGGCGAAGCTCAAGGACCGGGAGAAGCGCCCGGAGTACGTCCGTAAGCTCGCCGGTGACCTCGGCATGGAGATCGAACCGGTGCAGCGGGCGGTGCTGACCGCCGCCTCGGGACGACCGGCGGACGGCCCGGCCGCACGAGCCGCCCGGACCGAACCGAGCGTGGACAGCCCACAGTCGATGGTCGAGCGGGAGGCGCTGAAGCTGGCGCTCCAGGAGCCGGTGCTTGCCGGTCCGATGTTCGACGCGGTCGAGGCGACCGACTACCGGCATCCGGTGCACGTGGCCGTGCGGGCGGCGGTCGCCGCGGCCGGCGGAGTCGCCTCGGCGGCCGGCGGTGCGGTGTGGATCGAAGCGGTACGGGACGCCTGCACGGACCTCGCCGCGCAGGCCCTGGTCGGCGAGCTGGCCGTGGAACCGTTGCGGATCGACGGCGAGCCGGACCCGCGCTACGTCTCGATCACCATGGCCCGGTTGCAGTGGGGGTCGGTCACCGCACGCATCCGGGAGCTGAAGTCACGGATCCAGCGGATCAATCCGGTGAACAACAAGGACGAGTACTTCGCCGCCTTCGGTGAGCTGCTCTCGCTGGAGCAGCACGCCCGTGCTCTGCGCGAGCAGGCGGCGGGAGGGTTGTAGGGATGCCACTGTTCCGCCGCCGGCCGAAGCTGCCACCGGCCGACCGGCCGCCGCTGGAGCGCGACGAACGGGTGTTGGCCTGGGCCGCTGTCGGCAACGGCGAGGGCGACGGGGTGGTGGTGGCCACCAACCTCGGGCTCTGGCTGCCCGGCCGGGGCCACCGGATCGGCTGGCACGACGTGGTCAAGGCGGTCTGGTCGGGCCGGGAGCTGACCGTGACGCCGGGCGAGCGGGTCGCCGAGCGGGACGGCTACCTGGTGGTCGCCGACCTGCCGGCCGAGCGGTACCTGCTGCTCGATCCGGGTGACCTGCCGCACCAGGTACGCACCCGGGTCACCCGGTCCGTCGCGTACACCCAGCACCACGCCGTGCCCGGCGGATCCGGCCGCGTCGTCGGTCGGCGGGTTTCCGGTAGCGACGGTCTGACCTGGATGGTCCACTACGACCCCGGCACCCCCACCGACGACCCGGACGTCCTCGCCGAGACCGACCGCCTCGTCGCCGCCGCCCGCGCCGCCACCACCCCTGCCGACCTCTAACCACGCGCCCGCCCTTCTGCGCGTCGATCATGCACTTGTGGCACCGGAAATAGGCTGAATTGTTCCCTTCGTTAGGTGCCACAACTCCATGATCGGCGCGTAATCCGGTGGGGAGTGTCGGGCCGGGTGTTTAGGGTTCGGGGGTGAATACGGGGCAACCACTCATCCAGGCACGGGGGCTGGTGAAGCGGTTCGGCGACTTCACCGCCGTCGACGGCATCGACGTGGAGGTCCGCGCCGGTGAGGCGTTCGGCTTCCTGGGGCCCAACGGTGCCGGCAAGTCGTCCACCATGCGGATGGTCGGCTGCACCTCGCCCCCCAGCGGCGGGGAACTGCGCATCCTGGGCATGGATCCGGTGCGGGACGGGCCAGCGATCCGGGCTCGGCTCGGCGTGTGTCCACAGTTGGACAACCTCGACCCCGAGCTGACCGTCCGGGAAAACCTGACGACGTACGCGCGCTACTTCGGCATTCCACGCCGGGTGGCCCGGGCACGGGCCGCCGAGTTGCTCGACTTCGTGCAGCTCAGCGACCGGGCGGACAGCAAGGTCGAGCCGCTCTCCGGCGGCATGAAGCGCCGGCTCACCATCGCCCGCGCACTTGTCAACGAGCCCGACATCGTGCTGCTCGACGAGCCGACCACAGGTCTCGACCCGCAGGCCCGGCACCTGGTCTGGGAACGGCTGTTCCGGCTCAAGCAGCAGGGCGTCACGCTTGTGCTCACCACGCACTACATGGACGAGGCCGAGCAGCTCTGCGACCGGTTGGTCGTGATGGACGGCGGTCGGATCGTCGCCGAGGGGTCGCCGCGCGCGCTCATCGAGCAACATGCCACCCGTGAGGTGGTCGAGCTACGGTTCGCCGCCGAATCACAGGAGGCGTTCGCCGGGAAGCTGGACGCCCTGGGGGAGCGGGTCGAGGTGCTGCCCGACCGGATCCTGGTCTACGTGCCCGACGGCGACGCGACGGTGGCCGAGGTCGCCGCGCTCGGGCTGCACCCGACGAACGTGCTGGTCCGGCGCAGCAGCCTGGAGGACGTCTTTCTGCACCTCACCGGCCGCACCCTCGTCGACTGAGCCAGCACACCGAAGGGGGCTGCCATGGCACAACTGACCCGGGACCGACCCGCCCTGCCGCGGGTGCCGGCGCTGAGGGTGCTCGAATACCACCTGGTGGGCTACCGACGCACCTGGCGGGCCGGTGCCTTCTCGTCCTTCCTGCTGCCCACACTTACCGTGCTCGGGTTCGGGGTGGGTGTCGGCGCGTACATCGACCGGGGTGTCGGTGGCGTCTCGTACCTGGAGTGGATCGTCGGTGGGCTGCTGGCGTCGACGGCGTTGCAGGTGGCGATCGCCGAGTCGACGTGGCCGGTCTTCGGCAACCTCCAGTGGCAGAAGATCTACTTCGGGCAACGCTCGTCGCCGCTGCGGGTCGGCGACATCGTCGCCGGCCACCTGGCGTTCGTGCTGTTCCGGGTACTGACCTCGGTCATCGCGTTCCTCCTGGTGACCGGCGCGCTGGGGGCGCTGCGGTCGCCGTGGGCGGTGCTGGCGGTGCCGGTGGTGGCGCTGCTCGCGCTGGCCGTCGCCGCACCCACCTTCGCGTACGCGGCATCTGTCGACTCGGACAGCTGGCTCGCCATGCTGTTCCGCTTCGCGGTGATCCCGATGACCCTGTTCGCCGGGGTGTTCTTCCCGGTCGAGTCGCTGCCGCTGGTGTTGCGCTGGCTCGCGTACGTCACGCCGCTCTGGCACGCCGTGGACCTGTGCCGGGCAGCGGTGCTCGGCGTCGCCCCGTACTGGTCGGTCGCCGGCCACCTGTGCTACCTGGCCGCCTGGGCGGCCGGGGGCTGGCTGCTCGCACGCCGCGTCTTCGCTCGCCGGCTCGTCGTCTAGGAGAGGGTCATGGTCACTCTGGTGCTGCCCCGGCTGGTCGACGTCTCGGCCGCGTCGCGGCGGTCCGCGTCGGTCACCGAGCGGAACGTCGCGGCCCTGAGGTCCGTCTACTGGCTGCTGCTCGTCTCCGGTTTCGTCGAGCCGCTGCTCTACCTGTTGTCCATCGGCGTCGGGGTGGGTGCCCTGATCGGCGACCTGACACTGCCCGGCGGCACGGTCGTCACGTACGCGGCCTTCGTCGCTCCGGCCATGCTCGCCTCGTCGGCGATGACCGGGGCGCTGGCGGAGACCACATTCAACTTCTTCGGGAAGATGAAGTACATGAAGCTGTACGACGGGGTGATCGCCACCCCGGTGCAGCCGTTCGAGATCGCCCTCGGCGAGCTGGCCTGGGCGATGCTGCGGGGCAGCGCGTACTCGGCCGCGTTCCTCGTGGTGATGGTGGTGATGGACCTGACCACACCCGTGCGCGCACTCGCCGCGTTCCCGGCGGCGGTGCTTGTCGGCTTCGCGTTCGGCGCACTCGGCATGGCGATCTCCACGTTCATGCGTAGCTGGCAGGATTTCGACCTGATGAGCTCGGCGCAGTTCGTGCTGTTCCTGTTCTCCGGCACCTTCGTGCCCGCCGAGACGTACCCGGTGGTGCTGCGGTGGCTGGTCGAGGTGACTCCGCTCTACCGGGCGGTGCACCTGATCCGTGCGCTGACCGTCGACACGGCTGGCTGGAGTTGGCTGCTCGACCTGCTCTACCTGCTCGTCGTACTGGCAGTGGGCCTGCTGATCGCGTCCCGCCGCATGGGCCGCCTGCTCTACAAGTAGCCCGCGCCCTGCCCCCGGGGCCTCGCGGGCGGCACCGGGGGCGGCGATGTGTGGCACTCCAGGTGTCCTCAGACCGGCGTGTCGAGTATCAGGAGTGCCACTGATCAGCGTCGCGCGGTAGTCGCCACCGTGGGAAGCGTGGTGGTGGGGTCAGCCGCCCTGGTAGTAGCGGGCGGCGCCGGGGTGCAGGGGGATGGGGTCGGTGGTGGCGGCGGATTCACGGTCGAAGTTGCGCGCCTCGGGGTGCGCCACGGCCAGGTCGGCCTGGTAGGTGAAGAGCAGCCGGGTCAGGTCGTACGCCAGGTCGTCGGGCATCTCCGCGCTGACCAGGATCACGTTGGCGACCGTCACCGTCGGGGTGCCCGATGGGGTGTCGTAGGCGTCGCGGGGCAGCTCGGCGGTGGTGTAGACCGAGCCGTGTGTCGCGGTCAGCGGTTCGATCAGGTCGGCGAGCGGCAGTAGCCGGAACCGGTCCGGCGCGCCGGTGAGCAGGTCGGCGATGCCCGGCGTGGGTAGCCCGCCGGAGAAGAACATCGCGTCGAGGGTGCCGCTGCGCATCCGGGAAACCGTCTCCGGCAGCGACAGCCGCGCCCGGCGTACGTCCCGCTCCGGGTCGAGCCCGGCGGCGGCGAGCAGCCGACCGGCGATGACGTCGGTGCCGGACTTCGGTGAGCCGGTGGAGACCCGCTTGCCGCGCAGTCCCGCGAGGTCGGCGATCTGCGCGTCGGCCCGGACGATCACGTGGGTGTAGTTGCTGTAGACCCGGGCCAGCGCCCGGACCGGTTGTGGGCGACCGTTGAAGGCACCGCGACCGGCGCTGGCGTCCGCTGCCGTGTCGGCGAGGCTGAAAGCGATCTCCATGTCGCCGTCGACCAGCCGGGTGATGTTCTCACCGGAGGCGCCTGTGGGTTCGGCCCGAGCCTCGTAGCCGGGCAGGTGGCGGCTGATGACGTCGGCGTACCCGCCGCCCAGCTGGTAGTAGACCCCTGTGGTGTTGCCGGTGGCGAGGAAGATCCGCCCGTCGTGCCAGGGACGCGGCTCCGGGCTGCTCTCGGCCGCGCAGCCCGCGACGACCGCGACGGCCAGCAGCGCCGCCGCAAACCGCCGGCCCCGGCTCATGCGGGCACCCCGCCGGGCTGGTGGTCCGCCCAGGTCCGAGCCGCCGGTTCGAGCGCCTCGGCGACCCGCTGGACCAGCGTCGCCGTCTCGTAACCGATCTGACCCAGGTCGCATCCGGCGGCGGCCAGCACGCCGAGCAGGGCGCGGTCACCGACCGCCATCACGAGTAGTACGCCGCCGTCCATGTCGACGATCTGCTGTCGGACCCGGCCGGCGGACATCAGCCGGGCAGCGCCGACGGTCAGGCTGGCCAGGCCGCTGATCACGGCGGCGAGCTGGTCCGCCTGGTCGGTCGAGAGGTGCGGCGAGGCCGCCAGCCGCAGCCCGTCCCCGGAAACGGCGAGGGCGTGCGACACGTCCGGTACCTGCTCGGCGAAGTTCGCCAGGAGCCAGTCGAGGCCGGGGCTGCCGTTGGGCATCATCTAGGGTCTCCCGTTCGTCTGCTGGTTACGTCGCATCGCGTGGGCCACCCCGGCGGAGAGAGCGGACAGCCGGGCTCGTACCACCTCGGGGTCGAGCAGGTCCGGCGCGGCCTGCGGCGGCGGCACGTCGTGCAGTTCGGACTGAAGGCCACCGCCGCGTACCCGCCGGGGCAGACCGACAGCGGTGGCCTCCTCGGGACGGGCGGTGCCCGACCGCCAGGCCGACGCACCGTTGGCCGGCGCGGGCGGCCCGTTCGGCGCGACACCGACGGGCTGCGTAGGCGGCCGGGAGTGCGGTTGACCGGGCTGCGCGGGTGACCAGGCCGATGCGCCGTTGCCCACCACCGGCAACGTCATCGTCGGGGCCCGGTGCACGTCGAAGCGGTCCGCTGCGGCACCGACCGCCGCCGGAGCGGCCTGCCCGCCCCGGTGTCGGAACCAGGCTCCGACGGCCGGGGAAGCCGGCCGTCCGACCCCGGTCGGACGGCTGGTGAGCTGCTCCATCCGGGTCAGCACCGCCTCCGGCACGTCCACCTGGGCCACCGTCCCGGCACCGGCGCTGTGCAGCCGCACCTGGATGCCGTGCCGGGCCGCCAGGTGCGCCACCACGTGCAGGCCCATGCTGCCGGCGGCCGCGCTGGACAGCGCGGCCGGGGCACGCAACCGCTCATTGATCTCGGCCAGGCGGCTCTCGCCGATGCCGATGCCCTGGTCGTGTACGCGCAGGGTCAACCCGTCGACGGTCCGTCGACCGTCCACATGCACCGGAGTGTGCGGCGGGGAGTACGAGGTGGCGTTCTCCAGCAACTCGGCCAGCAGGTGCACCAGGTTGCCCACCGCCGAGCCGTGCACACCGGCGGTGGGTACGTCGATCTCGACCCGGGCGTACTCCTCGATCTCGGAGGCGGCACCGCGTACGACGTCGGCCACCAGGTGCGGCCCGTCCTGCGACCGTCCGGGCTCGCCCCCGGCGAGGACCAGCAGGTTCTCCCCGTTGCGCCGCATCCGGGCGGCGAGGTGGTCGAGAGCGAAGAGCCGGGCCAACGCGTCCGGATCCGTCTCCTCGCGTTCGAACTCATCGAGCAGCCGTAGCTGCCGGGTGATCAGCGTACGGATCCGGCGGGCCAGCGCCTCGACCATCCGGGTCACGTCCATCCGCAGCTCGGCCTGCGCGCCGGCGAGCCGCAGCGCGGCCCGGTTGACGGTGTCGAACGCCTCGGCCACCTGGGCGATCTCGTCGCGTCCACGGCTGATTCCCGCGGTGAGCTGCGAGGCCGAGCCCTCGGCCGGACCACTGTCCCCGGCCGCGATGGCGGTGATCCGTTCGGGCAGCTCCCGGTGGGCCATGGTCAGCGCCGCCACCCGCAGCCGGCGTAGCCGGCGGCTGGTGCGTACCGCCAGCATTGCGGCGGTGACCAACGAGACAAGCGCCAGCGTGGCGGTGGAACCACCGGTGACCAGTGCCCGTTGACGTGCGTCGGAGGCCAGCTCGGCGGCGCGCCTGTCGAGTTCGTCGGAGAGTTCCCGGCCGAGCAGGTTGAACCGGCGGATGGCACCGCTCTGGGCGACGTACCAGGCGTCGCCGTCGGCGGCGAGCGCGGACGGCTCGCTGTCGGCGTTCAACGCGCTGTCGCGCATCCGCCGGGCGGTGGACACGTCGCCTCCGGCGAGCAGCCGGGTGTACGCGTCGGTGGCGCGTTCCCCGGCGATCCGGGAGAACTCGGCCTGCCGCTGTTCCTGCGCTCCGCGCAGCCGGCCCAGTCGGGCGAGTTCGCCCTTGGCCAGCTCACCCCGGACGAAGATGGCTCGCAGCAGATCACGTTCCAGCGACGCCAGGTGTTCCTGGGCCGCGACCGCGGCCACCTCACGGGCGCGGTTGGCCAACTCGGGGTCGCGTAGCTGGGCGGGCAGCGCGTCGGCGACGGCGAGCAACGACTCCACAAGTGCCACGTAGACACCGTCGGCGGTGTCGGCGGTGAGCGCGGCGATCCGGGCCTCGTCGAGCTGGTCCAGGTGCTCGGTCACGCCGTCGAGGGCGCGGCCGAGGTCCGGCGCGGTGCGGCGGGCGTCGGAGCTGGCGGTCTGGTAGCGCTCGCTGGCCTCGTCGACCCGGCGTCGCTGGGCGTCGACCAGCTGCCGGCCGGAGGTCCCGCCGCGCTGGCGTAGCGCAGCCGTCTCGCCGAGTTCCCGTTCCAGCTCGTGCACCAGCGAGACGGTGGTGGTGGCGGTGCCGGCCAGCACCCGGGCCCGTTCGGCGTCGGCGGAGGCGGCCAGGGCCTCACCGGTCTGGATGGCACCCAGCACGAGCAGGCCGGCGGTGGCGATCAGGATCGGTGCGAGCAGTTGGGTGCGCACGGACCACAGCCGGCCGGTGTGGCCGGACGGGCGGTTGTGCCGGCGTACGCGGGCCAGCGAGGACAGCGGCACGGGGGTCTCCCGAGGTCGGGGCGGCCGGGTCGGGTGTCACGCACCCGGCCCGGCCGCCGTCGGTCAGCTCGCGCCGAGGTCCTGCAACGCCTTGGCCGCGCCTCGGTGCAGACCGACCGGGTCGGTCTTGCGGGCGGTGTCCAGCGCGATGCCCTTGGCAGCGGGGTTGGCCTGAGCCAGCGCGTCCTTCTTCTCGAACACGGTCCGAGTGATGGCGCAGGCCACGTTGGCGTCGAGATCCTTGCGGACGAGCAGCACGTTCGGGACCACGATGGTCGGGGTGTCCGCCGCCGTGGAGTAGACGTCCCGGCCGATCGTGCCGGCCTGGTACGCGGGGTTCAGTTCGCTCAGCTTAGGCAGCAGCGGCGTGATGTCGATGAATTTCACCTTGTCACCAGCGGTGGTGAAAAGGTCGGTGACACCGCCGGTGGGCAGGCCGCCGGACCAGAAGAAGCCGTCGACGGTGCCGTCCTTGACACCCTCCACTGTCTTGACGAGGTCGAGCCGCTGGGCCTGGATGTCCGCGGCCGGGTTCAGGCCGGCGGCTTCCAGCAGCCGGTTCGCGATGACCTCGGTGCCGGACTTGGGGGAGCCCGTCGAGATCTTCTTGCCGCGCATGTCGGCCACCGAGTTGATCCCCGAGTCGGCTCGGACGACCACCTGGGTGTAGTTGTCGTAGATTCGGGCCAGCGCCTCCACCGGCTGGGGGGCGTTGAAGCTGTCCTTGCCCTCCACCGCGTTCACGGCGGTGTCGAACAGCGAGAAGGCCACGTCGTACTGGCCGCCGACGAGCTGTTCGATGTTCTGGACCGACGCTCCGGTCTCGGCCGCCGTGCCGGTCAGCCGACCGCCGGTGCTGTCCGAGAGCTGGCCGGCCAGGGCGTTGCCGACCACGTAGTAGACGCCGGTGGCGTTACCGGTGGCGATGCCCACCCGGGTGTTCTCGGCCACCTCACAGGTGACGGCACTCGCGGTGTCGTCCGTGGCCGCGGCGCCCTGGCGGCCTCCGCAACCGGCGGCGCCGGCGGCGACGAGGGTGAGGGCTCCCACCCCGGCCACGAGCCGCACGTTGATCCGTCCCACGCTGTCTCCTTCCTGGTTCATGCCGGTGATCCGGCTCGCGTCCCGCCGGAGGGGCCGGCGGATCCGCGTCGTACGAACACGCCCACCGCCATGACGCCGGCCAGCACGGCGCCGATCGCGACGGGTACGGGTTGCAGCCAGAGCAGCGTCAGGCCGGCGGCGACACCGACCAGACGTTCCGGCACGCCGGCCGGCCCGACGCCGGGCAGCCAACCGCCGGCCGCGACGGCCAGCACCGCGACACCGAGAGCGGTGACCGCGGTGGCGACGAGGATGCGTCGTGGACCACCGATGCCGAGCAGACCGAGTCCGGTCGGGGTGATCACGAAGGCCAGCGGGATCAGGTACGCCGGCAGCGCGTACCGCAGGGTGTGCCACATCGTTGGCACCAACCGCCCGCCGGTGACCGCGGCGGCGGCGACGGCGGCGAGTGCTGTCGGTGGTGACACCTCGGACAGCGCCGCGAAGTAGAAGACGAACATGGCGGCGGCGGGAGCGCTGACGCCGAGGTCGAGCAGGGCCGGCCCGATGATCACCCAGCCGATCACGAACGACGCCGTCACCGGGATGGCCAGGCCGAGCAGGCTGAGCGCGACGGCGGCGAGCAGCGCGGTCA
Organism: Micromonospora sp. NPDC049891; assembly: GCF_040660295.1. NCBI lineage: Bacteria > Bacillati > Actinomycetota > Actinomycetes > Micromonosporales > Micromonosporaceae > Micromonospora > Micromonospora sp. NPDC049891. The sequence continues at coordinate 151,039 of NZ_JBFAML010000007.1, read as the reverse complement.
GGGCGAGCACCACGGCCGGCTCGGAGCTGACCGCGCTCGCGGCGCCGACCAGGAGCGCCGCCGCCTGCGGACCGAGGCCGGTCTTGGTGGTGGTGGCGGTGATGATGCCGGCCGCCGCGCAGACGACGGTGACCGCGAGGACGCCGCGTACGCCTGTGGAGAGCGCGGCGACCAGTCGGGGCGGGGTGAGCCGGTGCGTCCGGTCCAGGAAGGACAGGGCGACCGCGAGCAGGGTCGCCAGCACCACGGCACGGGTCGCCGACAGCCCGACGGCGAGCAGCCCGACGATGGCGAACAGGGAGGCGAAGTAGTAACCGGAACGGGCCAGCAGCCGCCAGACGGAACCGGCCTCAAGGGCCGCCGGGCGTACCCCGGAGCGCCGTGCGTCGATCTCCACCGAGAGCACGATGCCGAGGTAGTACAGGACCGTCGGCACCATCGCCCAGCCGAGTACCTGCAGGTAGGACACGCCGAGGTACTCGGCGATGATGAAGGCTGCCGCGCCGAGCGTCGGTGGGGACAGGATGGCACCCACGCCGGCTGCGGCGAGCATTCCGCCGGCCCGTTCCGCCGGGTACCCGGCCCGGCGCAGAATCGGCCAGGTCACCGCACCGATGCTGACGGTGGTGGCCGCTCCGGAGCCGGAGACGGTGCCGAGCAGGAAGCCGGAGGCCACAGCCGTACGACCGGCTGCGGTACGCGAGCGCCGGAACGCCGCAGCGGACAGGTTCACGAAGAACCGGCCGGCGCCGGAGAGGTCGAGTACCGCCCCGTAGATGGTGAACAGCACGATGTACGTGGCGGCCACGTCCAGCGGGGTGCCGTAGAAGCCGCTGTCGGAGTTGTAGAAGGCGTCGACCAACTGCCCGAAGTCCAGCCCGGCATGGGCCACCGCCCAGGTCTGCGGCAGCAGCCCGCCGTAGTAGCCGTAGCCGAGGAAGACCAGACAGACGGCGGGCAGGATCCATCCGGTGGTCCGCCGGCACCCCTCCAGCAGCAGGAGCAGCAGGACGGTGCCCATCGCCACGTCCATCCCGACAAGCAGTCCCTGCCGGTCGAGGAACGCGTCGTAGCCGCCGCCACCGCCGGCCAGGGCGATCGGCAGCACCGGGTACAGGCAACCGGCCAGCGCCGCGGCGGCGAGCAGCCAGTCGGCGCGGCCGGGGCCGGTCCGGCCGGCTCCGGCCGCGTCGCGGGTCGGCGTCGCCGGGGCCCGGCCTGCGAGCACCGCCCGCAGGCGGCCAGGCAGCCGCAGGTCGGCCGGGTAGGCGAGAAACACCAACGGGAGTACGCCGGCCAGGAAGAAGATCAGGTAGTACTTGCTGCCCTGCGCCAGCGGCCGGAACACCTGCCAGAGTGCGAACAGTCCGATCGCCAGCGTGGCGGCGGTCAGGACGAGGGCGACCGGTCCGGTCAGCACCCGGCCGGGCTTCTCGTCCTCGAACCGGCCGGCGAGTTCGGTCGGATCGATCCGGGTCGGATCGATCCGGGTCGGATCGGTCCCGGTCGGATCGATCCGGGCGGCGGGTGCCTCCGCCTCCGCCACTCGGCCGTGTCCGCCGTGGCGCTCAGGTCCGGAATCATCGGTGAATCGGATAGCCGACACGAGGGGGGACGATACGCGAATTGACTCCGCGTTGGGGACATTGTCGAACATCGCTTCGCTGCGTGACTTTACATTCTTTCAAGTCGCTCGTTGCGGCAATAATTAAGAATAGCGTTCACGATCGGGCTGAACGCGCCGATGGGGGCGGGGTGAGGCGATCGGAGGGCCGAACGGGCACTGTCCGTTTTGCCACATTAAAGGCAGCCTTGATGCCACCCGGCGGTGAGCAAAAATCCATTGATGCGATTACTCTCCGTATCCAAAACTACGATGTGTGTCGGCATGGATCATCTGGGTTGCGATGGCCGGACGGTCGTTGGCGCGGCCGCTCGGCCGGTTCCGGCGCGCACCGCCGGCCGTTCCGCAGCCTTGATCGGCGTTCCCCGACCATTACGGTAGTGATCGCATTCGGCCGGCAACCGTCCGACGGGAACCCGGGTTGGCGCATTTCCCGCGAGCGGGAAAACGGGCCGTCGCGGCGACCGGTGCCGTGCCGCGGGTGCCTGGGCGGCGGATCGCGGGTGCTCGGGCGAACGGCTTGGGCTGCGGTGACCCGCGTCCAGGTCCAGCGGTCCACCAATGGGTTACTCGACGTCCCTGGCTGGGCATGTGTGCTGGACGATCACCGCGAGCGGAACTGAGGGGAGTGGCGATGGCCTCCGAGGAGTCTTCCCGTCCGGACCGGCGTGACCCGGGGCCCGACACCACCCCCGAGGCGCGACGGAACGAGTCGGGTGCCGACCGCGACACGCCGGGGCAACGGGACGAGTCGGGTGCCGAGCGCGACACGCCGGGGCAGCGGGAAGAACCGGACGCGGACCGCGACACGCCAGCTCATCCGGGCAGGCTGTCACGCGGCGAGTGGGTGGCGGCGATGCGCCGGACGGTGCGTGAGTTCGGCGACGACAGCCTGACCGACTGGGCTGCGGCGCTCACCTACTACGGGGTGCTCTCCATCTTCCCGGGCCTGCTGGTGCTGGTCTCGCTGCTCGGCCTGCTCGGCCCGGCGGCCACCCGGACGGTGCGTGACACCGTCGCCGAGTCGGTTCCCGAGCAGAACATCCGCCAGATCCTCGACGCCGCGATCGAGCAGGCCCAGCAGAACGGCGGGTTGGCCGGCATCGCCGCGATCATCGGTCTGCTCGCCGCCTTCTGGTCGGCATCCGGTTACGTGGCCGCCTTCATGCGTGCCTCCAACGCGATCTACGACGTGCCGGAGGGGCGGCCGATCTGGAAGACCCTGCCGATCCGGGTGGGCGTCACCGCGGTGATCGGGGTGATGCTGCTGGCCAGTGCGGTGATCGTGGTCTTCACCGGCCGTCTCGCCGAGGAGGTCGGCGCCGCGCTGGGGGTGGGGCGCACGGCCGTGACGGTGTGGGACATCGCCAAGTGGCCGGTGCTGCTGGTCCTGGTCAGCCTGATGTTCGCGATCCTCTACTGGGCGTCGCCGAACGCACGGCAGGGCGGCTTCCGCTGGGTCAGTCCCGGTGGGGTGCTGGCGGTGCTGATCTGGTTGCTGATCTCCGGCCTGTTCGCGTTCTACGTCGGCAACTTCGGCTCCTACAACAAGACCTACGGGGCGCTGGCCGGGGTGATCATCTTCCTGGTCTGGCTCTGGCTGAGCAACATCGCGATCCTGTTCGGTGCGGAGCTCGATGCCGAGTTGGCGCGGGCCCGGGCGATAAGTGGGGGGCTGCGGCCGGTCGATCGGGAGCCCTACGTTGAGTTGCGCGACGACCGCAAGCTGCGCTCGAAGGGTGCCGAATCGCCTTCCCAGTGACCTTCCGGACGCATCTACACCTACTAGCTGCGGTCTTGCGCCGAAACTTTTGCTAGATCAGGCAAAAGTTGCCGCCAAACCGCTCTAAGGTCTGGACAGCGCAGGTCGAAGCCTCCTACTGTGTCGGGCACCACACGTCGGCATTTCGTCGATGTGAACACCCCCGGTGGGAGAGGTGAGCCGTGCACAACGCCGACCCCCTGCACGTCCGGCTGTTGCGGTTGTTACGCGACGAGGGAGCGCTGTCGCGGGCCGAGCTCGCCGACCGGCTGGAGATGCCCCGGCCCCGCCTGCTCGCCGAGCTGGAGCGGCTGGTCGCCCTGGGCTACGTGGCGGAGGCGGGCAAGGCGGCCTCGCGGGGCGGGCGCCGCTCGACGCTTGTCGAGTTGAGCCCGGAACTGCGCTTCGCGGCCGTCGATCTCGGCGCCAGCTCGATCGACGTCGAGGTGGTCAACGGCAGGCTGGAGCCGGTGGCGGCGTACGCGGAGCCGGCGGACATCCGGTCCGGCCCGAAGGCGACCCTCCAGCGCGTCAACGAGCTGCTGCACAAGGCCCGGGTCGATGGCGTCTACGAGCGACTCGACGCCGTCGGTATCGGGGTGCCCGGTCCGGTCAGCTTCCGCGACGGAGTGCCGGTCTCGCCGCCGATCATGCCCGGCTGGGACCGCTTCCCCGTCCGTGAACTGCTCACCCGGGAGCACGGCTGCCCGGCGGTGGTCGACAACGACGTGAACATCATGGCCATCGGCGAGCGGCACGGCGGGGTGGCCCACTCGGTCGACGACTTCCTCTTCGTCAAGATCGGCACCGGTATCGGCTGCGGCATCTACCTCAGCGGCGACGTCTACCGGGGCACCGACGGGTGTGCCGGCGACATCGGCCACATCCAGGTCGATCCGCACGGGCCGGTCTGCTCCTGCGGTAACGCCGGCTGCCTGGAGGCACTCTTCAGCGGGGCGGCACTGGCCAAGGACGCCACCTCCGCCGCGCGGGCCGGCACCTCACCTTCCCTGGCCGAGCGGCTGGAGCTCAACGGCGCGGTCACCGCCCTCGACGTCGCCGCCGGTGCCCTCGAAGGGGACGTGACCTGCATCCAGCTCATCCGCGAGGGGGGACGGCGGGTCGGCGGCGTGCTCGCCGGACTGGTCAGCTTCACCAACCCCTCGATGATCGTGATCGGCGGAGGGCTCGCCCAACTCGGGCACGTCCTGCTCGCCGAGATCCGCAGCGTCGTGTACCGCCGCTCGCTGCCGCTGGCGACCGGCAACCTGCCGGTGGTGCTCTCCGAACTCGGCCCGCGTGCCGGTGTGGCCGGTGCCGCAGTGCTCGCCAGCGACCTGGCCTTCGGGGAGGCGGCATGACCGGGCACCCTGTCACCCCGGCCGGCCTTGACGCCGGGAGCGGGGAGGGCACTCCGCTGGTCGAGGCGCCGGCCGACACCGTCGCCGGCGAGGTGGTGCTGCGCCTGACCGACGTGGTCAAGACCTTCCCGGGCGTACGCGCCCTTGACGGCGTGCAACTGGAGGTCCGCGCGGGCGAGGTGCACTGCCTGCTGGGGCAGAACGGCGCCGGCAAGTCCACGCTGATCAAGGTGCTCGCCGGGGTGCACCGGCCCGACTCGGGGCTGGTCGAGTGGCGCGGCGAGCCGGCCACCTTCGCCAACCCGCAGGCCGCCATGCGCGCCGGGATCGCCACCATCTACCAGGAACTCGACCTGGTCGAGGACCTGTCCGTGGCGGAGAACGCCTTCCTGGGGCACGAGCCGCGCCGCTTCGGGTTCATCCGCCGGGGCTACATGGCCGGGCGGACCCGCGAGATCCTCGGCCGGCTCGGCCACGCCGAGATTCCACCGGGCCGGATGGTGCGGGCGCTGCCGGCGGCCGGCAAGCAGGTGGTCAGCATGGCGCGGGCGTTGTCCCACGAGGCCCGGCTGATCGTCATGGACGAGCCGAGTGCGGTGCTCGCCCACGACGAGGTGGAGAACCTCTTCCGGATCATCCGCGAACTGACCGCCCAGGGCATCGCGGTCATCTACATCTCGCACCGGTTGGAGGAGATCCGCGAGATCGGCGACCGGGTGACCGTCCTCAAGGACGGCCGGACCACCGCGGCGAACCTGCCGGCCCGCGAGACCCCGACCAGGGACCTGGTCTCCCGGATGACCGGCCGGACCATCGAGTACGTCTTCCCGGACCGTCCTGTGGACACCGTGGTCGGCGACGAACTGCTCCAGGTCGACGGGTTGACCCGCGCCGGCGAGTTCGCCGACGTCTCGCTCACCGTCCGGGCCGGAGAGATCGTCGGCATCGCGGGCCTGGTGGGCTCCGGCCGCTCCGAAGTGCTGGAGACGATCTACGGCGCGCGGACGGCCGAGGCCGGCTCGGTACGGATGGCCGGCCGGGCGCTGCGGCCGGGCAGCGTCGGCGCGGCGGTGAAGGCCGGCATGGGCATGGCCCCCGAGGAGCGCAAGAGCCAGGCGTTGCTGCTCGGTGAGCCGATCTACCGCAACGTCACCCTGGCCACCTTCAGCCGCTACGCCCGCTTCGGTTTCACCGACGTGACCCGGGAACGGGCCGAGGCCGACCGGATCGCGGAGAACCTGGAGATGCGCCCGCGCGACGTCCGCCGGGCGGTCCGCACCCTCTCCGGCGGCAACCAGCAGAAGGTGGTGGTCGGTCGCTGGCTGCTCGGCGACACGAAGCTGCTGCTGCTCGACGAACCCACGCGGGGGGTGGACGTCGGCGCCCGGGCCGAGCTGTACCAGGTGATCCGGCAGCTCGCGGCCCAGGGAGTCGGGGTGCTGCTGGTCTCCAGCGAGGTGCCCGAGGTGCTCGGCCTGGCCGACCGGGTGCTGGTGATGCGGGAAGGGCGGGTCGTCCGCACCGCCCCGGCCGGCGAACTCGACGAGAACACCGTGCTCGACCTCGTCATGGCGGGGTCCCTGATGGAAGGCGCACCGGCATGAGCGAGCGTCCGCCCACCGCCACGCAGCTACCGGCGCAGTCGCCGCCGGTGGACCCGGCCGAGACCGAGGCGGCCGGGCACCGGACGCCGAGCCCCACGCCGCCCTCCGCCGGCCGGCTCTCCTGGTGGCACGGCGACGGCGGCGAGGGCGCCAAGCGCAACCTGGCCCTGATCGGGGTGCTGCTGGCCCTCTTCGTGATCGGTGCGGCCACCCGATCGGACCTGTACTCCAACCCGGACTGGGTCTGGGCGAACATGCTCAGCATCCTCAAGCTCGCCTCGGTGGTCGGCGTGGTCACCGTCGGGATGACTTTTGTGATCATCGGGGGTGGTATCGACCTCTCGGTCGGCGCGATCGTGGCGCTGGCCGGGGTCTGGTGCACCACTGTGGCGACCCAGAGCTTCGGCGCCGGCGGGATGATCTTCACCGCGATCATCGTCGGAGTGGCGGTCGGCCTGGTCAACGGAACGCTCATCGCATACGGGCGGCTGGTGCCGTTCATCGCGACGCTTGCCATGCTTGTCGCCGCGCGAGGGTTGGCCGCTGAGATCTCTCAGAAGCAGACCCAGATCTCGCAGAACAGCACGATCAACGGCATCGCCAGCACCGATCTGCTCGGCATTCCGCTGCTTGTCTACATCCTGGCCGCCGTGGTCGCCGCGGGCTGGGTGCTGCTCAACCGCACCACCTTCGGGCGACGCACCGTCGCCGTCGGCGGCAATCCGGAGGCGGCCCGACTGGCCGGCATCAACGTCAAGCTGCACACCCTGCTGCTGTACGCGCTCTCCGGCCTGTGCTGCGGCATCGCCGCCATCATGCTCACCGCGCAGGCCACCTCGGCCCAAGCGGCGATGGCGAACCTCTACGAGCTGGACGCGATCGCCGCCGTGATCATCGGTGGCACGCTGCTCAGCGGCGGGCGGGGCACCATCGTCGGCTCCCTGCTCGGTGTGATCATCTTCGCCACCATCACCAACCTCTTCGCCATCAACGGCCTCTCCACCGAGGCACAGAACATGGTCAAGGGCGGCATCATCGTCGCCGCCGTCCTGATCCAGCAGATCCAGTTCGGCAGTCTCTCCCAGTTCTTCCGTCGTAACCGGCTCACCACGAGCTGACCACCGCGCCAACCGGGCCACCCGAGCAACCGACGGTGGCCGGGCCTCGTACACCCAAAATCCCCACCACTGATGAATAACCAGGAGGTCGTCATGACCCAGCACAGTCGCGACATGTCGCGGCGCCGGCTGCTCTTCGGCGGGGCGGCCGTCGGAGCCGGCGTACTGCTCGCCGGTTGCACAAGCAACGAGCAGACGCCGACCGAGGCGCAGACCAAGGCGGCCGACGGCAACGCCAACGCCGAGCCCGGCAAGCAGGTGACAATCGGCTTCTCCGCGCCGGCCGCCGACCACGGCTGGATCGCCGCGATCACCAACAACGCCAAGGCGCAGGCCGCGGCGTACTCCGACGTGGAGTTCAAGACGGTCGAGGCGGGCGCGGACGCGGCGGCCCAGCGGGCGGCGCTGTCCACGCTGATCTCGCAGAAGCCCGACGTGATCGTGCTGCTGCCGCACGACGGCAAGGAGCTGAACTCGTTCGGGCTGGAGGCGATGCAGGCCGGCATCCCGGTGGTCAACCTGGACCGGGCCTTCCCGGACGCCAAGGCGTACCGCCTGCAGATCAAGGGCGACAACTACGGCATGGGCGTCTCCGCCGCCACCTTCATCGCCGAGCAGCTCAAGGCCAAGGGCGTGAGCAACCCGGTGATCGCCGAGATCGCGGGGATGGACGAGTTGGAGCTGACCCAGGAGCGTACGCAGGGCTTCAACGACACCCTGGCCCAGCACGGTCTGAAGGTGCAGAACCGTCGGGCGGCGCGGTTCACCGCGGACTCCGGCCAGCAGGAGGCGAGCCAGCTCCTGCAGGCCCTGCCGAAGATCGACGCGATCTGGAACCACGACGACGACCAGGGCATCGGTGTGCTGGCCGCGATCAGCCAGGCCAACCGCAGCGAGTTCTTCATGGTCGGCGGCGCCGGCTCGAAGAAGGCGATGGAGGACATCCAGGCCGACAACACGGTGCTGAAGGCCACGGTGACCTACAGCCCGTCGATGGCGTCCTCGGCGATCTCGCTGGCCCGCCTCATCGGCCAGAGCAGGGGCATGTCCGATCTGGTGGAACTCCAGGTTCCCAAGGAGATCGTCCTCGCCTCCGAAACGATCACCAAGGAGAACGCGAGCGACTACCTCAAGCTCGGGTTCTGACACAACGGGGGGAGACCCACCTTGTCCACGACAAACAACGAACTGCGGGTCGGCATGGTCGGCTACGCGTTCATGGGGGCCGCGCACTCGCAGGCGTGGCGGACCGTGAACCGGGTCTACGACCTGCCGGCACGGGCCCGGATGGTGCTCGTCTGCGGCCGGGATTCCGGGAAGGTGGCCGACGCCGCCGACCGGCTCGGCTGGGAGGGGCACACCACGGACTGGCGGGAACTTGTCAACCGCCCGGACATCGACGTGGTCGACATCTGCACACCGGGTGACAGCCACGCCGAGATCGCGCTGGCCGCGCTGGCCGCGGGCAAGCACGTGCTGTGCGAGAAGCCGTTGGCCAACACGGTCGCCGAGGCCCGGGAGATGGCCGCCGCGGCGGCCACCGCCCAGGCCGGCGGGGCGCGGTCGATGTGTGGTTTCAACTACCGGCGGGTGCCCGCGGTGGCGCTGATGCGCCAGCTGATCGCCGACGGGCGGCTCGGCGAGATCCGGCACGTCCGGGCCACCTACCTGCAGGACTGGATCGTGGACCCGCAGTTCCCCCTGGTCTGGCGGCTCCGTAAGGAGGTGTCGGGCTCCGGCGCGCTGGGTGACATCGGTGCGCACATCATCGATCTGACCCAGTACGTCACCGGACAGCGGATCAGCGGTGTCAGCGCGGTGACCGAGACCTTCGTCAAGGAGCGGCCGTTGCCGGCCGAGTCGAGCGGGTTGGCGGCGCAGGCCGACGGGGCCGGTGCCGCCACCGGTCAGGTCACCGTCGACGATGCGGCGATCTTCGTGGCCCGTCTCGACGGCGGGGCACTTGCCACGTACGAGGCGACCCGGTTCGCCACCGGGCGCAAGAACGCGCTCCGTGTGGAGATCAACGGATCGTTGGGCAGTGTCGCCTTCGACCTGGAACGGCTCAACGAACTGGAGTTCCTCGACGCGACCCGGCCCTCCGCCGAGCAGGGCTTCAACCGGATCCTGGTGACCGAGGCCGAGCACCCGTACCTGTCGGCCTGGTGGCCGCCGGGGCACATCATCGGGTACGAGCACTCCTTCACCCACCAGATGCGCGACTTCATCGAGGCGGTGGCGACAGGCGTCGACCCGTCGCCCTCCTTCGCCGAGGCGTTGCAGGTGCAGTTGGTGCTGGACGCGGTGACCCGCTCGGCCGACCTGGGTTCCTCCTGGACCGAGGTGGAGCCGTCGCTGGCGTCGGTCGCCGCCTGAACCACCTCCGGAGTCGACCGGCGAGGGCCGGCCACGGTTGCGCCCCGTGGCCGGTACGGGTCGGGTCCGGAGGTCGTGCCCCCGGGCGACCGGCGGCACGAGCAATGCGGTTCCTCCGGTGCGGCCGGACCGGGATTCCCCGGCAGCACCGGAGGGCCGCCGCCCACCGACCAGTCCACTGACCGTCCACCTGGAGACTCCCGCCGCCAGGCGGACCGCGTCCGACGAGTCGTCCGATCGGGACACAGTCGTCCCGAGCGGGCCGGATGCGGGGGAGGCAGGGGCGAGACGCCGACTGCCCCTGCCTGCCAGCCCCGTCCGTCCGACCGATCCGGTACGCCGGGCCGACGTCGTCGCCGCCGACCTCGGCGTCGGCCGGCGAGTATCCACCGGAACGGGTGGCGGACGGGGCGCATCGGCCTAACCCGTATCTTTTTCAGCTTTTTCCTGATATCAAGATTCAATCGATGCATGTCGGTTTCTGGACACCGGAAGGAGCGCTATGCGTACAGGTGTCTGGCTGGTGGGGGCGCGCGGTTCGGTCGCGACCACCAGCATCGTCGGGGCTCTCGCGCTGCGCGCCGGGCTGACCGGGCCGACCGGCTGCGTCACCGAACTGCCCGGGGTCAGCAGTTCTGCCCTGCCGGCCTTCGCCGACCTGGTCTTCGGCGGCCACGACGTGGTCGCCACCCCGATCGCCAAGCGCGCCGAGGCGCTCGCCGACGCCGGTGTGCTGCCGGCCCGCCTGGTGGCCGCACTACCCGAGGAACTCGCCGCCGTGGAACGGGAGCTGCGTCCCGCGCCCACCGCCGGGGCCCAGGCCGACCGGGCCGCCGCGATCGTTCGCGATCTCACCGCCTTCCGCCAGCGGCACGGGCTGGCCCACGTGGTGGTGGTGAACGTCGCCGCAACCGAACCGGCCCCCCGCCCGCATCCCGGACACGCCGACCCGGAAGCGCTGCGGGCCGCCCTCGCCGGTCCCGACGAGGTGCTGCCACCCAGCTCGCTGTACGCGTACGCGGCGGTCCTGGCGGACTGCGCGTACGTCGACTTCACCCCGTCGACAGGTCTGCGGCTGCCGGCGCTGACCGCGCTTGCCGACAGTCGCCGCGTGCCGTACGCCGGCCACGACGGCAAGACCGGGGAGACCCTGCTCAAGTCGGTGCTCGCCCCGATGTTCGCGATGCGTCACCTCACCGTGCGGTCCTGGTCCGGGCTCAACCTGCTCGGCGGCGGCGACGGTGCCACCCTGGCCGACCCGGACGCCAACGCCGCCAAGGTGCGCAGCAAGCAACGGGTGCTCGGCGAGACGCTCGGCTACCTGCCGCAGGGCGACACCCGGATCGGGTACGTCGAGGACCTCGGTGACTTCAAGACCGCCTGGGATCTGATCACCTTCGCCGGGTTCCTGGGCACCGGGATGCGGCTGGAGTTCACCTGGCACGGCTGCGACTCGGCGCTGGCCGCTCCACTCGTGCTCGACCTGGCCCGGCTCGCCGCCGCCGCGCACGCCGCCGGCCGCACCGGGCCGCTGGACGACCTCGCCTTCTTCTTCAAGGATCCGCTCGGCACCGCGAGCCACTCGCTGGCCGACCAGTGGACCCGGTTGTGCGCCTTCGCCGGCAGCCTGGACCCCGGAGGCACCGATGCCGCGCATGGCTGACCTGGCCGAACTGGTCCGCGCGCCGGCCGCGCTCTCGGTACCCGGTGACGTGGTCGCCGGTGCCGCCGCGGCGGGCGCGCTCGGTCGGCGTACCCCCGCCCTCGCCGCCGCGTCGGTGCTGCTGTACTGGGCCGGCATGGCCGCCAACGACTGGGCCGACCGCGAGCTGGACGCGGTGGAACGCCCCGAGCGGCCGATACCGAGCGGCCGGGTCAGCCCCGGTCTCGCGGTCGGCCTGGCCGCCGGGCTCACCGCAGCCGGTGTCGGGCTCGCCGCCGCCGCTGGCGGCCGGCGGGCCGCCGCCGTGGCGGTGCCGCTGGCCGCCGCGGTCTGGGGCTACGACCTCGCGGCCAAGAACACCGCCGCCGGCCCCGCCGTGATGGCCACCTGCCGAGGGCTTGACGTGCTGCTCGGTGCCGCCGGGGGCCGGCCGGCCCGGGCGCTGCCGGCGGCGGTCACCGTCGCCGCGCACACCTGGACGGTCACCGCGCTGTCCCGGCGGGAGGTCAGCGGCGCCGACCGCGCCCTGCCGCTGCGTACCCTCGCCGGCACCGCCCTGGTCGCGGCCAGCGCCGCGCGCCCGCCCGGTCGACAGCTCACCGGGAGGATCACCCGGACCGGTGCTCCGGCGGGTGCCCTGCCGGAGCCCGCCGGGCGGGCCCCGGCGCCCGGCCGGCGTGTCCTCGGTGCCGTGGCGGTGTCGCTGCCAGCCGTCCTCGCCGCCTGGTACGCCGCCCGCTACGGCACCGCGCAGGCGCGGGTGGCGGCCGAACCGACCGCCGCGCGGGTCCGCTCGGCGGTCGGCGCCGGCATCACCGGCCTGCCCGCCCTGCAGGGAGCGCTCACCGCCCGCGCCGGGTCCGGCCTGCTCGGCCTGGCGGTGGCGGCGGCCGCGCCGCTGGGCCGGCGTCTGGCCCGGAAGGTCTCGCCGACATGACGGCCGCCGACACCGCCACGCGCGTCGACGGACTGCGGTTCGGGTACGGCACCAACGGCTTCGCCAACCACCGCCTCGACGACGCGCTCGCGGTCATCGCCGACCTCGGCTATGCCGGTGTCGCGCTGACCCTGGACCACGATCACCTCGACCCGTTCGCGCCGGGATTGGCGGGGCGGGTCGACGCCGTCGCTGGCCGGCTCGCCGAACTCGGCCTCGGCCTGGTGATCGAGACCGGCGCACGGTTCCTGCTGGACCCCTGGCACAAGCACGCCCCGACGCTGCTGCACGACGACCCCACGCTCCGGATCGAGTTCCTGCGCCGGGCGGTGGCGATCGGCGCGGACCTCGGCGCCGAGGCGGTCTCGTTCTGGGCCGGTGTCCGGCCGGACTCGGTCACGCCGGCAGTGGCCTGGGACCGCCTGGTCGCCGGCTGCGCCACAGTGGTCGAGGCGGCCGAGACCGTCGGGGCGACGCTCGGATTCGAACCGGAGCCGGGGATGCTCGTCGAGAACATCGCCGACTGGCGCCGGCTGCACGCCGCCCTCGGCTCACCGGCCCGCCTCGGCATCACCCTCGACATCGGACACTGCCGTTGCCTGGAGTCGCAGCCGGTACCCGACTGTGTCCGTGACGTCGCCGCGCACCTGGTGAACGTGCAGATCGACGACATGCGGCGGGGCGTGCACGAACACCTGGAGTTCGGCGTCGGCGAGATCGACTTTCCGCCGGTGCTGGCCGCGCTGCGCGAGATCGGCTACCGGGGCCTGGTGGCGGTCGAGCTGCCCCGGCACTCACACGCCGCCCCCACCATCGCCGCCCGCTCGCTGGACTTTCTCCGCGCCGCCGAACGCGCCGCCGCACCTGGGCCCACCACCACCGCGCCGCCCGACGGTGCGGCGACGGAGGGTGCGGTTGCCGGCGGTGCGGTTGCCGGCGGTGCGGCGACCGGCGGTGCGGACGTGCCGGCCGATACCTCGAGGCACGTCCTTTGCTCTGCTTCAACGGACGCACCACCAGGCGTCCGCTATCCGGACAACGACCGACGCGTGGAGTGAAGCAGAGCAAAGGACACACGCGGTACCACCGCCACGGTCGTCGACGACGGCGGACGAGGGAGGAGACGCGATGACAGTGGACGAGCTACGGGTGGCCCTGCGGGGCGTACCCGATCCGGACTGGTTGGCGACGGCCCTGGACCGCGTCGCGGCCGAACCCACAGCCATCGCGCGGTTCTTCCCGGCGGCCGGTCGCCGCTGCGGCCGTCACGACCTGCCCGACCTACCCGGTTGGACAGCCGACGAGGCGGCCCGCGCACTGTTGCTCGCCACGCTGCGCACCGATCACGCCGGGCAGGCCGACGCGCTCTACCGCACCGGGGACGCCGCCGAGAAGCGGGCGGTGCTCAAGGCACTGCCGCTGCTGCCGATCGGCGCGGCCGGGGTCCCGCTGCTGCACGACGCGATCCGCACCAACGACACCCGGCTGGTCGCCGCGGCCCTCGGCCCGTACGCCCGCCAGCTCGACCCGCCGGCCTGGCGGCAGGCGGTGCTCAAGTGCGTCTTCACCGGCGTGCCACTGGCGGCGGTGGCCGACCTCGACGCCCGCGCGGACGGGGAACTGGCGGCGATGCTCGCCGCGTTGGCCGCCGAGCGTCGGGCCGCCGGCCGGAGCATGCCCGCCGACGCCACCGAACTGCTGGATCGGCTCACCGCCGCCAGCCGGCCCGAGCCCAGGGAGGTGTGATGCGGATCTTCGACCCGCACATCCACATGACGTCGCGCACCACCGACGACTACGAGCGGATGGCCGCCGCCGGCGTCCGGGCGGTGGTGGAACCGGCGTTCTGGCTGGGGCAGCCGCGCACGAGCGTCGGCTCGTTCACCGACTACTTCGACTCGCTGGTCGGGTGGGAGCCCTTCCGGGCCGGGCAGTTCGGGATCCGCCACCACGCGACGATCGCGCTGAACCCGAAGGAGGCCAACGACAGGCGTTGCCGGCCGGTGCTCGACGAGCTGCCCCGCTACCTGGAGAAGGACGGTGTGGTGGCGGTCGGCGAAATCGGGTACGACTCGATGACGCCCGAGGAGGACGACGTCTTCGCCGCACAGCTCGCCCTGGCCGTGGCGCACGACCTGCCGGCGATGGTGCACACCCCGCACCGGGACAAGGCCCGGGGTGTCGAGCGCAGCCTGGCCGTGGTCGCCGAGTCCGGCATCGCGCCCGAGCGGGTGGTGCTCGACCACCTCAACGAGATGACCGTGAAACTGGTCCGCGACACCGGCTGCTGGCTCGGCTTCTCCATCTATCCGGACACCAAGATGTCACCGCCGCGCATGGTCGAGCTGCTCAAGGCGTACGGGACCGACCGGATGCTTGTCAACTCGGCCGCCGACTGGGGGCGCTCCGACCCGCTGCTGACCCGGGCGACCGGCGAGGCGATGCTGCTCGCCGGCTTCACCGACGACGACGTCGACCGGGTGCTCTGGCGTAACCCGGTCGAGTTCTACGGGCAGTCCGGGCGGCTCGACCTGACCGACGACGACCTCGCCGAGCCGACCTTCGCCGGCAACTCGATCCTGCGCGGCGGCAGCTGATGCGGCTACGGCACGCCGGCGGGCGCACCGTCCACCTGGGGTACTGCACGAACGTGCACCCCGCCGAGGACCTCGCCGGCATCGTCGCCCAACTGGACACCTACGCGGTGCCGGTCCGCGAGCGGCTCGGCGTCGACCTGCTCGGGCTGGGCCTGTGGCTGGCCGCCCCGGTCGCCGCCGAGTTGGCCGCCGACCCGGCGGCCCGTCGCCGGTTGCGCTCCGAGCTGACCGTACGCGGGTTGGAGGTGGTCACCCTCAACGGCTTCCCGTACGCGGCGTTCCAGGCACCGGTGGTCAAGGGGGCGGTGTACCGGCCGGACTGGACCACTAACGACCGGCTCGGGTACACCCTCGACCTGGCCCGGGTCCTGGCCGACCTGCTGCCCGACGACGCCGTCCGCGGCTCGGTCTCCACCCTGCCGCTGGCCTGGCGCGCGCCCTGGGACCAGGCCCGTGCGGACGCGGCCCGTCGCCAGCTCGACAGGCTTGCCGCCGGACTCGCCGCCGTCGAGCGGGACACCGGCCGGCCGGTGCGGGTCGGCTTCGAACCGGAACCCGGCTGCGTGGTGGAGAGCACCCCGCAGGCAGTCACCGCGCTGTCCGGGATGGACACGGACCGTCTCGGGATCTGCCTGGATCTGGCCCACCTCGCCTGTGCCTGGGAGGAGCCCGCCGCCGCCCTGGACCGGCTGGCCGGCGCCGGACTTCCGGTGGTGAAGGTGCAGGTCTCCGCCGCGCTGGAGGCGGTCGATCCGGCCGGTGACGCCGCCGCGCTGCGCCGTTGGGTCGAGCCGCGTTTCCTGCACCAGACCCGTACCGCCGAGTGCGCCCGCGCGACCGGTGCCGCACCGACCGCCGGCGCCGGCACTTCGCCCACCGCCGGACCGGGGGGCGCCGATCCAGCCGATCCGAGCTGGGCGGCGGACGACCTCGACGCCGCCCTCGACGCCGCGCTGCCCGGGCCGTGGCGGGTGCACTACCACGTGCCACTGCACGCTCCGCCCGAAGCACCATTGGGCTCGACCCTGCCGGTGCTGCGTGCCGCGCTGGCCGCGCTCTTCGCCGGTGCCGACGCTGGCTGCGACCACCTGGACGTCGAGACGTACACCTGGGGGGTGCTGCCGGCGGCACGACGGCCGAGCACCGACGCGGAGCTGGCCGCCGGGATCGCCGCCGAGCTGGCCTTCACCCGGGACGAACTTGTCGCCCTCGGGCTGACCCCGCTACCACGCGAGGTGTTCGCGTGAGCGCGCGAAGTGAGCCGACCATGCGAGTCCTGCTGTCGCGAACGAAGGCGGTCAGAGCATGAGCAGACAGCTGGTGGTGCTGGATGTGGTGGGGCTGACCCCCCGGTTGCTGGCGCACATGCCCCGGCTGCGCGCGGTCGCCGACACCGGGTTCCGCGCCGAGTTAGGCACCGTGCTGCCGGCGGTGACCTGCTCGGTGCAGTCGACCTTCCTCACCGGTGCCCTGCCCGCCGAGCACGGCATTGTCGGCAACGGTTGGTACTTCCGGGATCTCGGCGAGGTGCTGCTCTGGCGGCAGCACAACGCGCTTGTCGGTGGGGAGAAACTGTGGGAGGCCGCGCGCCGGGCCCGGCCCGGCTACACGGTGGCGAACGTCTGCTGGTGGTACGCGATGGGCGCGGACGTGAACTGGACGGTCACCCCGCGACCGGTCTACCACGCCGACGGTCGCAAGGAGCCGGACTGCTACACCGACCCGCCGCAGCTGCACGACGCGCTCACCGACCGGCTCGGCACCTTCCCGCTCTTCACCTACTGGGGGCCGGGTGCGGGCCTGCCGTCGTCGCGCTGGATCTGCCGGGCGGCCGAGCAGATCCTCGCGGAGCAGTCGCCGGACCTGACCCTGGTCTACGTTCCGCATCTCGACTACGACCTGCAACGCTTCGGCCCGTCATCACCTCAGGCCGCCGCCGCGGCGGCCGCGCTGGACGGTGTGCTCGCTCCGCTGCTGGACGCCGCGCAGTCCCGCGACGTGACGGTGGTGGTGCTGTCGGAGTACGGCATCACCGAGGTGTCCCGGCCGGTGGACGTCAACCGGCTGCTACGCGCCGAGGGGCTGCTGCGGGTGCACACCCAGGCGGGCATGGAGTACCTGGACCCGTGGACCTCGCGGGCGTTCGCGGTCGCCGACCACCAGGTCGCCCACGTGTACGTGCGCGACCCGGCGGACGTGCCGGCGGTGGCGAAGCTCTGCGCCGGCCTGCCCGGGGTGGCCGAGGTACTCGACGCGGACGGCAAGGCGGCACACGGGTTGGACCACGAGCGCGCCGGTGAGCTGGTGCTGGTGGCCGAGCCGGACGCCTGGTTCACGTACTACTACTGGCTCGACGATGCGCGGGCGCCGGACTTCGCCCGGCTGGTGGAGATCCACCGCAAGCCCGGGTACGACCCGGCGGAGCTGTTCTTCGACCCGGCCGCGCCGGGCGCGGCGAAGCGCCGCGCCGGTGTCGCGCTGGCCCGCAAGAAGCTCGGCATGCGGTATCTGATGAGCGTGGTCGGCCTGGATGCCGGGGCACGGGCGGTGCGGGGCTCCCACGGACGGCTGCCCGCCGATCCGGCCGACGGGCCGGTGCTGCTCTGCTCCGACGCGTCGGTGGCCCGGGACCGGATAGCGGCCACGGAGGTGAAGGGGCTGCTGCTGGAGCTGGCCGGGTTGGAGGGGCGGTGACCCTTGCCGAGGCACCTGTCGACTTCGCCGGGCTGCGGGCCCGCTTCGACGCCGAGCTGACCACGTTTCTCGACCGGCAGGATCCCGACTGGCCGGACGGCGCACCGCGGGGCGTCTTCACCACGCTGCACCGGTTCGTGCTGGCCGGCGGCAAGCGCCTGCGACCACTCTTCTGTTACTGGGGCTGGCGGGGCGCGGGCGGCCCGGACGGCACGCCGATCGTGGTCGCCGCCGCCGCGCTGGAGCTGTTCCACGCCTTCGCGCTGATCCACGACGACATCCTGGACGGCAGTGACCGTCGCCGGGGCGAGCCCTCGGTGCACCGGATCTTCGCCGACCTGCATGCCCGTTCGTCCTGGCGGGGTGACCCCGAGGCGTACGGGCGCAACACCGCCCTGCTCTGCGGTGACCTCTGCGCCGCCTGGTCGGACCAGATGTTCCACGAGTGCGGGCTGAGCCCCGAGCAGGTGCACCAGGGGTACGCGGTGTTCGCCTTGATGCGTACCGAGGTGATCGCGGGGGAGTATCTCGACCTGGTGTCCGGGGTCGGTGACGGCTCGGTGGCCAGCGCGCTCACGGTGATCCGGATGAAGGCGGCCCGCTACACGGTCACCCGACCGTTGCAGATCGGCGCCGCGCTGGCCGGCGCACCCACCGAGCTGCTGGACGCGCTTGCCGAGTTCGGTGACCCGCTCGGGGACGCCTTCCAGCTCCGCGACGACGTGCTGGGGGTCTTCGGTGACCCGGCGGTCACCGGCAAGTCCGTGCTGGACGACCTCCGCGAGGGCAAGCCGACGGTGATGATGGCGCTGGCCCGCGATGCCGCCGACCGGGCACAGGGTGCCCGGCTACGCGAGTTGTTCGGCAATCCCGACCTGAACGCGGAGGGCGCCGCCGAGATGCGAAAGATCATCGAGGACACCGGGGCGCGGGCGGAGATCGAGCAGATGATCCAGGTCCGGGCCGACACCGCTCTCACCGCGCTGCGCGGGATCGAGCTGGCCGAGGAGAGCCGCACGGCGCTGGCCGCGCTCGCGGCTCAGGCGATCGACCGCCAGCGGTGAGCTGATTACCCGCTTTGCATTCGTCTTTGCCGGGCCCTGCCTTCATCGGCAGGTTGGCGGCCTACCTGTTTTGCATTCGTATCGACCTCTCCGAAACGATCAGACTCAAACCGAATAAAAGTCGCGATGGGTGGGCCCGCTTTGGCGGGCCCACCCATCCGGTCATAGCCCGATGTTCCGGAACTCGCGGTTCAATGCCCGAGCGTAGTTCGCCGCACCGCTGACTTTAGGGTGGAGTGTTTGCTGAGACGGGTTCTGAATCTCTGAGTGGTTTTCGCCCGCCGTTTTGGCGAGCACAATGCCGTGGATGGTCTCCGGGTTCCCGCAGACCCCTTGACCATCGAAGTCGCCGTTCAGAATCGGGTCGACGAAGTGGACTCGGCCGAGACTGCTGTTCGCCGCGGCCGCGACCTCGCGCAGGATGTCCGACAATTCGATCGCCATCTGATTCATCCAGTTGGCCTCATCGGTCTGGACCCCATAGCCGAGCAGTCTGAGGCAGTCGGCCCCGTTCGAAAAAAGCTGCGGGTATCCCATGAGCATGATCTGGGCGTTGGGGGCCATCAACCGGACAGCGCGGAGAACCGTGGCGACCGATTGACGACCCTCCCGATCCATCAATCGTGGCAGGTAATCGGCGGCCCGCTGGCCATCGATGTCCCATTCCCAACAGGGTGCGGGACCCGGCATGATAAGACAGTTCTTTACGGCGTCCCCCCATTTTATGTCGTTGCCACCGATCGAGAGGGTGACGAGCGTGGTGTTTTCGTCCAAGAAACCCTTGTCGAGTTGGGCGACTTCGCGACGCTGCTGTCTGGCCGTGGTGCCCCAGGCCGTTACGAAGGGTTCACCTGTCGCGGGATCGAAGACCTCCACCCCGCTGATCGGATTCGACACGCTGGGCAGCATATTGTGGGTGAGCGCCCCCGAGCAGGCGATGAGGTGGTAGTCCATCGTTGGATCGAAGGTGTCTGATCGAGTTCCGATTGAGCGTTGTTGTGGGTCGTCCCGCAACCACGCCTGCCGCGACCAGGCATGCTGCGAGCGGTGACAGCCGTT
This sequence comes from Micromonospora sp. NPDC049891, assembly GCF_040660295.1. Taxonomy (NCBI): domain Bacteria; kingdom Bacillati; phylum Actinomycetota; class Actinomycetes; order Micromonosporales; family Micromonosporaceae; genus Micromonospora; species Micromonospora sp. NPDC049891. The sequence continues at coordinate 131,180 of NZ_JBFAML010000007.1, read as the reverse complement.
ACGGTGGTCAAGGCTGCCGCCGCCGTTGTGGTTGGAGTCGTGGTAGTAGTCAAGCGATGCGTCGGTTGCTGCTCCCTCGCCAGAAGAGAACGAGTCCCCAAGCGCGACCACGAAGTTGCGTGGCTTCTGCGACAGCGGCACGATCGCGATAGCGTCCCAAGCCACAGCCTCGATACCGACGTTGGAATCCCGGATGACGTTGCTCAGCGACACCTGAGGAACTCCGTTGAATTGGAAAGTACCCAGTGGCACCCACCGGTTGGTGCCCTGACGCTGACCCACCACCCGGGTTTTGTACCGTTTACTGGTGATGTTCGCGCCGCGGTCAACCGTATAGTGCGCCTGTTGACTGTGCGCACCAACAGCCGGCATGTGTACGTACACTCGTGCCCACTGGTTGAGGCTGCGACCGAGACGCCAGGTCCCGGTCACCTTGACCCGGTCGTCCGCTTCCGTGACGGAGTTCTGTTCGTGCGCGAACCAGAAGTGCCCGTTAAGGCCGCTACCGATCTGGTGGAAGTCGATCTTCGACGGATACTGGCCGGAGCTGTTGCCACTGAACTGCAGGTTGAAGGTGCCGCTGTTGGTCACCGGATCGGGACATAGATCGGAGCGAACGATCCCCACCGAGTTCGGCTGGTCGTCAACGATCAGCGCCCCGGCCGGCAGGCCGCTGATCCTGCACGTGGGTGCATAATGTGTTCCCCGCGCGGGCTCGGCTGCTCCGAGGCTGTACCGAAGATTCTCGTATCCGCACGCCACCTGGCAGCCGGCCTTCCAATCCACCGGCCAGTGCCACCAGCAGTGGTAGTCACTGTAGCCGCACCTGGTCGAGGTGGATGTCACCGAGCAGTTGTTCGCGGTGGTGCAGAAGGTACCCAGCGGCGGCTTGATCGACTGGGTGCGGTGCAGCGGATCAACCCACCAGGCCTGGAGATAGCCGGCCTGGTACTCGTTGGGCGTCCGAAAGTCGTACTTGACGATCGGGTACGCGGCCCAGCCCATCACCTTCTCCGGGTAGGACCACTGGCTGGGTTTGGCCGCGTCAGCTGGCGACCCGTTGCCGTTGTCGCCGTCCAGGAAAGGCGTCCGGGTGAAGGGATACTCCGGGTTGGCGATGTTCTGCGACCAACCAAGGCCCCAGTTTCCTCGGTCGTCGGTGCAGTTCGGCCCCGGCGAGCACCCCGTCCCGCCGGTGATGGCCTGCGGGTTGAGTCCCGTGTTGTAGGCCCACACCGCTGCCCACCAGTTCTCCGGGTTCGCTGGGTCGGCGTCGTTCATCCGGATGTTCAGGTTGTAGGTCTGGTTCCACTTCTCCTGAAGGATGCGCAGGCCGGCGGCGATGTTCGTCGCGTAGTCGATGGCGATCGCGCGCTGCTCATTCACCGGGCGGATCACCTCACCCGGCTTGCCCCGACCGGCCATCCGCATCCCGTCGGTAACCTGGCCGACCCCGTATCCGCAGTCCGCCGCAGACCAGTCGATGAGCCAGCCTCTCTCGCTCGGGTTCCCGTAATAGTTGCCGATCAGCGGATTGCCGGGCACGCCTTCGAGAGCGCGCCAACTGGCCTGCCACAGGTTCGACTCCTGAGCCAGGATGCCGAGCATGACCTGGGCGGGCACCCGGCCGCCACCGGCGAGCGGGAGCGGTGGCAACATGCCCTGCGGCGACCAGGCCGGTAGGCCGGACTGCCGGAAGTTCGCCGGGCGCTGGACGGTCAGGCCACCCCGCACCGCCTGGTTCACCGCCCACTCCACCTGCCGCCAGTGCGGCTGCTCAACCTGAGTACCTACATCGTTGCGCGGCACCGAGCAGTAACGGTCGGGCTCGACGGGGTCGGTCGGCGATGCGTTCGCCTGGGCTCGCAGCTCGCCGTCTGCCTGTTGTGCCTTCTTCAACTGCGGGTTGCTCTGCTGACCGCTGCTTGCCCGCCGGCTCGGTCGAGAACCGATGAAAACCCGGAAGTCGACCTGCTCGCCGGTCGGTAGCACCTCTGCGGTGAGGCTGACCGGCAGACCGGACGCCTCGCTGGTCGGCGGTGTCGGGGCTGCCGTTCCGTTGCTGACCGGGGCACGGCGCAGCGCGAGGCGGCCGCGGGTGGACAACTCGGTCGACGGCAACACGTCCACCCGTTCGACCACTGTGGGCAGTTGACTGGTGGAGGTGGGCTTGCCCGTCAGGAAGACCCGGCCGGCTGTGCCGCGGGCGAGACCCAGCCGGGTCAACGGTCCGCGGGCAAGCTCACGTACCTGACCGCCGTGCACCCGGCGGGCCACGGTGGTCTCCTCGTCGGCGGCCTCCAACCAGTTGATCCCACCGGCCGAGTCTGGACGCAGATACGCACCGTAGCCCTTGGTCCGGGCGAGAGTGTGTCGGGAACCGTTCCGGTCCAGCCGGAAGATCCGGCCGCCCTCCGCTGCGGCCATGTTGTCACCGTACGGAATGGCCGAAGTTATCTGGCCGTTGAGCTGCTGCCGTCGGATGACCGTGCCCCGGACGGTGTCGATCAGGTGCACCCGGGTCTTGCCGAGGTCGGTGGCGCCGCCCTGGGTGAGGGTCGCGGTTTCCCCGTTGCCGCAGCCCGGGTTGTAGTACGCGATGCTGACGTTCAAACCGAGTTTGGTCACCTCGCCGGTGGTCATGTCGACCACGGCGGAGAAAGCACCCCTGTCGAACAGGTGGCTGCGGTTGGTGAAGTGCCGGGGCTGGTACACGACGACCGCCCGTTGGCCGGAGGCGGTCAGGCAGGCGTTTCCGATCCACTGCTCGCTGCTGATCGTCGGCTCGTTCAGCGTCGCCACGGTCCGCCACGTGTAGCCGGTCCGCTCCGCGGCCACCAACAAGTGGAATCCTCTGCTGTCACCAGATGTGGTCCACGCCAGGTCGGCCGACGAACGCCAGCCGTCCGGCAACACCTTGTCGCGGTCCTCGGCGGGAACCTCGGCGACTTCGGCGGCGGGCTGCGGGGCCGGGTCGACGGTGGCCGGTGGTGAGGCCTGTGTCGCGGGGGTCGGTGCCGGTGTGGCCTCGGCAGGACCGGCGGTCACCGCGCTGAGTCCGGCGGCAGCCAACAGCGCCGCAGTCACTGAGGCCAGCCTGCGGCGGGTGGGTCCGCCGACGGCGAGCCCGGCCCGGTGGGGCCTTCGTGTGCGCATTCGCTCCTCTTTCTGCTGTGGGTGGACCGCGCCGAAGCCGACGCGGAGTCGATGGCAGGGCGGACTTGCGATGGGGAAGTGCGGGTGCACCATTCGAGGCTTGACCGGCGTACGGCTGTTCCGGGCAGGGTGGACCGGCCGGTCGTCGCGGCTGTGCCGAGACGCCGAGCAGCAGGTCAGAGCGAGATCAGGACGGGGTGGCTACGGGGGTGGTCGGCGCTGTCGGCCGCCAGCCGGACGGCACGGCACCCGGTGGGCAATCGAAGAGCTCCGCCGAGACGATCCGCGGCTGACCCGGCGACCGGGTCAGCTCGAATCGGGCGCAGAAGATGTAAAGGGCCTCTGCCTGGGACCAGAGCCAGCCTGAGCCGGTGCCCTCCAGGACCAGGCGTACCTCGCCGAGCGAACCGGTGCCCTCGGGGTCGGAGTTACGTACGTCTGAGCTCAGTTCGCGGGCGTTGGCGTGCACGGTGGCGACGACGCGGTCCAGGACGTCCCGGGTGCCTGACGGGCTGCCCGATGCCTGGTCCTGTTGGGCCCATTCGGTGGCGTCGATCGCGACCTGCTCGATGTGGGCCGTGACGCTGTCCCGCGCGTCATCGTGGGCAGAATCGACACAGCCACTTGTCATCAGGAGGATCGCGGTCAGCAGCGCTGCCGTTGCGTGCCGGCGGGCGTTACGCCGCCGGCGCGGGTGAATCACGTCGGCGTCGGCGTCTCGGTCCCAGCACGCGACGGCACGGTTTCTCTGCTGTGGAGCGTCACAGTTCACTACCCCCGTAGTAGTCGTGGACGGCCTACCCAACTGGCAGAGATCTTACCGATACAGAGGGGTGTGTCAATTGATCGATGCCGTCACATGGAAGGCCCTCGCCTGCCGAACTTTGAGTGGGTCAAACGAAAGTCGATGCCATCTCATCGAAAGTTGTAGACATGTGACGTCCTGTCGCCTAGCGTGTTCGCCAGCACCGAAATGTTTCGTCGAGGTGAACCGGCGGCGCGGGACCCCCCTCGGCACCCCCGCTACGGCATCCGGCGCGACGGCGCGCGCCCCGCCCTGGCAGAGCACTCGTCAGGAAGGGACAGCACAGCGATGTCCACCATGCGCACCACCCACCACCCCGCACGGTGGTTCACCAGCGCCTCAGCGCTGCTCCTCGTCGTCACAGCCGGAACCGTGGCCATCGCCGCCCCGGCTCCGGCTCTCGCCCATCCGATCGTCGCCAGCGACTTCCAGCAGGTCACCCTCGCCAAGGGGGTGGCCGAGGTAGGTGAACCGATGAGCATCGCGGTGCTGCCGGACCGCTCGGTCCTGCACACCGCGCGCAACGGCACGCTGCGCCGCACCGACGCGGTCGGCAACACCTCGGTGATCGCCAACATCCCGGTCTACACGCACGACGAGGACGGGTTGCAGGGCGTCGGGGTCGACCCGAACTTCGCCACCAACCGGCACATCTACCTCTACTACGCCCCGCCGCTCTCCACCCCCAGCGGCGACGCCCCGGCCACCGGCACCAACTGGTCCTCATGGCAGGGCGTCAACCGGCTGTCCCGGTTCACCCTGAACTCCGACTTCACGGTCAACCAGTCCAGCAAGGTCGACATTCTCGACGTCGCCGCCGACCGGGGCATGTGCTGCCATGCCGGTGGCGACATCGACTTCGACGCCGCGGGCAACCTGTACCTGTCCACCGGCGACGACACGAACCCCTTCGACTCCGGTGGCTACTCGCCGATCGACGAGCGGACCAACCGCAACCCGGCGTACGACGCGCAGCGCAGCGCGGCCAACACCAACGACCTGCGCGGCAAGATCCTCCGGATCAAGGTCAACGCCAACGGGTCGTACTCGATCCCGGCCGGCAACATGTTCGCCCCGGGCACCGCCCGCACCCGACCCGAGATCTACGCGATGGGTCTGCGCAACCCGTTCCGGATGAGTGTCGACAAGGCCACGGGTGTGGTCTACGTCGGCGACTACGGGCCCGACTCGGGCTCCACCTCCTCCCGTGGTCCCAGTGGGCAGGTGGAGTTCAACCGGATCACCGGTCCCGGCTTCTACGGCTGGCCGTACTGCACCGGCACCAACACCAGCAACGAGACGTACGCCGAGTGGGACTTCGCCAGCAACAGCGCCGGACCGAAGTACAACTGCAACGGCGGCGCGACGAACAACTCGTTCCGTAACACCGGCCTGGCCACCCTGCCGGCCGCCAAGCCGTCCTGGATCCGCTACGCCGGTGACGCCGGCAGCCCGCCGGAGTTCGGCAGCGGCTCCGAGTCGCCGATGGCTGGCCCGGTCTACCGGTACGACGCCTCGCTGAACTCGGCCACCAAGTGGCCGCAGAGCTTCGACGGGCTGTTCTTCGCCGGTGAGTTCGGCCGGGGCTGGATCAAGCCGATCCACATGAACGCGAACGGCTCCATCGCCAGCATCGACGCCTCCTTCCCGTGGAACGGCAAGCAGGTGATGGACATGGCGTTCGGTCCGGACGGGGCGCTCTACGTGCTGGACTACGGCACCGGCTTCTACAACGGCGACGCCAACTCGGCCCTGTACCGCTACGACTACGTCGGCGGCGGCAACCGGGCACCGACGGCGGTGGCCTCGGCCAACCGGACCTCGGGCGTAGCCCCGTTGACTGTGAACTTCTCCTCGGCCGGGTCGTCGGACCCGGAGGGTGGGGCGCTCACCTACTCGTGGGCGTTCGGCGACGGCACCACCTCGACGGCGGCGAACCCGACCAAGACGTACACCGCCAACGGCAGCTACACCGCCACCCTGACCGTACGCGACCCGCAGGGCGCGACCGGCACGGCGAGCGTCCGGATCGGGGTCGGCAACACCGCCCCGACGGTCACCATCAACAGCCCCGGCAACGGCCAACTGTTCAGCTTCGGCGACACCGTGCCGTTCAGCATCACGGTGACCGACCCGGAGGACGGCACCATCGACTGCTCCAAGGTCAAGATGACGTACGTGCTGGGCCACGACAACCACGGTCACCAGATCACCTCGCAGAACGGCTGCTCCGGCTCGATCGCCGTGCCGGTCGACGGCGAGCACGACGACGCCGCGAACATCTTCGGCATCTTCGACGCCGAGTACACCGATGCCGGCGGCCTGACCACCCACACCCAGCACACCCTCCAGCCGCGCAAGCGGCAGGCGGAGCACTACAAGACCTCCTCCGGCGTCGACCCCTTCGACAAGGCGGCCGCCGAGGGCGGCCGGACCGTCGGCAACATCAACAACGGTGACTGGATCGCCTTCGAGCCGTACCGGATCGGCAACGCCACCTCGTTCAGCGCCCGGGTCTCCTCGGCCGGTGCCGGCGGCACCCTCCAGGTGCGTGCCGGCTCGGCCACCGGCACGGTGCTCGGTTCGGCGACCGTCCCGGTCACCGGCGGCTGGGACACCTTCACCACCGTCACCGGCAGCATCACCAACCCGCCCACCGGCACCACCACGCTGTACCTGACCTTCGCCGGCTCGGGCACCGGCCACCTCTACGACCTGGACTCGTTCGCCTTCACCACCGGCAGCGGTGGTACGACCAGGACCGGTCCGATCACCGGCCTGGGAGGCAAGTGTCTGGACGTGCGCGACGCGTCCACTGCCGATGGCGCACAGATCCAGATCTACACCTGTAACGGCACGGCGGCGCAGACCTGGACGGTGACGCCGAACTCGACGATCCGGGCGTTGGGCAAGTGCCTGGACGTCAACGGTGCCGGCTCCGCGGACGGTACGAAGATCCAGCTCTGGACCTGCAACGGTGGCGGCGCGCAGAACTGGTCGGCGCAGTCGAACGGCACGTTGCGCAACCCGAACTCGGGCAAGTGCCTGGACGTGTCGAACAACAGTTCGGCCGACGGGCAGGTCGTGCACCTGTGGACCTGCCACACCAATGCCAACCAGCGCTGGGTTCTGCCCTGATCCAGGGAGGGGCCCTCGTCAACGCCTAGTGTTGTAGCGGGCCCCTCCCGACACCACGACCGTTGGGAGAGCGATATGCGTAAACTCCTCCGAAGCACAGTCGGCCTGGCCACCGCCGTCCTCGCCGTCCTCGCCTGCACCACCCCGGCCACCCCGGCGAGCGCCGCCGACGCCCCGTACGACGTGCTGGTCTTCTCCAAGACCGCGGGCTTCCGGCACGACTCCATCGCGGTGGGCACGCAGACCATCCGCGACCTGGGCGCGGCGAACAGCTTCACCGTCACCGCCACCGAGGACGCAAACGTCTTCACCACCGGCAACCTCGCCCAGTACGAGGCAGTGATCTTCCTCAACACCACGGGCGACGTGCTCAACGCCAGCCAGCAGACCGCCTTCGAGTCGTACATCGGCTCCGGCGGCGGCTACGTCGGCGTGCACTCCGCCGCCGACACCGAGTACGGCTGGTCCTTCTACGGCAACCTGGTCGGGGCGTACTTCCGCTCCCACCCGGCCATCCAGCAGGCCACCGTCCGGGTGGAGAACCGGGCCCATCCGGCCACCGCCCACCTGCCGCAGAACTGGGTACGCACCGACGAGTGGTACGACTTCCAGAGCAACCCCCGCGCCAACGCGCGGGTGCTGGCGAACCTCAACGAGTCGACGTACTCCGGCGGTGTGATGGGCGCCGACCACCCGATCGCCTGGTGCAAGACGTACAACGGCGGTAGGTCCTTCTACACCGGCGGCGGCCACACCCAGGCGTCGTACTCCGAGCCGGCCTTCCGGGCGCACCTGCTTGGCGGCATCAGGTACGCGGCCGGCCGTGCCAAGGCCGACTGCCGGCCGGAGAGCGGCTACACCACCCTCTACAACGGCTCGACCACCGGCTGGTCGCAGGCCGGGCCGGGCAGCTTCAGCAACTCCGACGCCACCCTGACCTCGGTCGGCGGGATGGGCCTGTACTGGTACAGCGCGAAGCAGTTCACCAACTACTCGCTGAAGCTGGACTGGCGGATGGCCGGGGACCACAACTCCGGCGTGTTCATCGGCTTCCCCCCGTCGAGTGACCCGAACTCGGCGATCAACAACGGCTACGAGGTGCAGATCGACGCCACCGACACCGCGGACAAGACCACCGGCGCGGTCTACGGTTTCAAGGCCGCCGACCTCGCCGCCCGGGACGCCGCGCTCAACCCGCCGGGGGAGTGGAACACCTACGAGCTGTTGGTGGAGGGGGAGCGCCTCCAGGTGTTCCTGAACGGCACGAAGATCAACGACTTCACCAACACCGACCCGGTCCGCTCGCTCCCCGGGCACATCGGCATCCAGAACCACGGCACGGGTGACAACGTGTCGTTCCGCAACATCCGGATCAGGGAACTCGGCGGCACGAACCCGCCCCCGGGCGGTGACGTCCGCACCGGCCGGATCACCGGCCTGGCCGGTAAGTGCCTGGACGTCCGTAACGGCTCGTCGGCCGATGGCACGCAGATCCAGATCTGGACCTGCAACGGTGGCGCGGCGCAGACCTGGACGGTGACGCCGAACTCGACGATCCGGGCCCTGGGCAAGTGCCTGGACGTCAACGGCGCCGGCTCCGCCGACGGTACGAAGATCCAGCTCTGGACCTGCAACGGTGGCGGCGCACAGAACTGGTCGGCGCAGTCCAACGGCACGTTGCGCAACCCGAACTCGGGCAAGTGCCTGGACGTGTCGAACAACAGCTCCGCCGACGGGCAGGCCGTGCACCTGTGGACCTGCCACAACAACGCCAACCAGCGCTGGGTGCTGCCGTAACCGAGTAGCCGTACCGCCCCGGTGCGACGGTCACCCGTCGCACCGGGGCTCTTTCGTACCGCGTGCCGCCCGCCTAGAGTGAGGGACGGCGACCGCGAGGTGGCCGGTGAGTCGACGGGAGGCGCAACCCGTCGGCCCCAGGCGCGACGCGTCCACCGGTACACCGTCGGGGCCGTCCACATCCGGTCATCCCTCGCCCCGGTCCCGCAGGTAACGGAATCCCCAACACGACAGGGGAAATGGACACATGGCGCGACCGATCACGCTGTTCACCGGCCAGTGGGCCGACCTTCCGTTCGAGGAGGTGTGCCGGCTCGCCGCCGAATGGGGCTACGACGGCCTGGAGATCGCCTGCTGGGGCGACCACTTCGAGGTCGACAAGGCCCTGGCCGACGAGTCGTACATCGAACGCAAGCGGGAGACGCTCGCCAAGCACAACCTCCAGGTCTTCACGATCTCCAACCACCTGGTCGGCCAGGCGGTCTGCGACCACCCGATCGACGAGCGGCACCAGGGCATCCTGCCCGCCCGGATCTGGGGCGACGGCGAGCCCGAAGGGGTGCGCCAGCGGGCCGCCGAGGAGATCAAGGACACCGCCCGCGCGGCGGCGAAGCTCGGCGTGGACACCGTCGTCGGATTCACCGGCTCGTCGATCTGGCACACCCTGGCGATGTTCCCGCCGGTGCCGCCAGCCATGATCGAACGCGGCTACCAGGACTTCGCCGACCGGTGGAACCCGATCCTCGACGTCTTCGACGAGGTCGGGGTGCGCTTCGCCCACGAGGTGCACCCCAGCGAGATCGCGTACGACTACTGGACGACGAAGCGGACCCTGGAGGCGATCGGGAACCGGCCCGCGTTCGGGCTGAACTGGGACCCGTCGCACTTCGTCTGGCAGGAGCTCGACCCGGTCAACTTCATCTTCGACTTCGCCGACCGGATCTACCACGTCGACTGCAAGGACGCCAAGGTGCGTACCGGTGACGGCCGCCGCGGCCGACTGGCCTCGCACCTGCCCTGGGCGGATCTGCGCCGGGGCTGGGACTTCGTCTCGACCGGCCACGGTGACGTGCCCTGGGAGGACTGCTTCCGGGCGCTGAACGCGATCGGCTACTCCGGGCCGATCTCCATCGAGTGGGAGGACGCCGGGATGGACCGGCTGGTCGGCACCCCGGAGGCGCTCCAGTTCGTCCGCCGGCTCGCCTTCGACGCACCGTCCGCCGCCTTCGACGCGGCGTTCAGCAGCAAGGACTGAACCGGACGGCCTCCGGGGGTCGGCCCGCAGCCGGCCCCCGGACGCCCGTCCCGGGCGGCCGCCGGACCTGTCCACCGGTCGGGGCCGACGCCTGGCACCGGTGCAGCCGGGCGGGCCTCATGAACGGGGCGGAAGACCTGGTCAGCCGGCGCTGAAGACGTGTTCGCTGGCCAGGTGGGCCGCGCCCACCACAGCGGCCCGGTCCGCCAGGTCGGAGAGGACAATCGGCATGGTGCCGGTGGCCAGCGGCGCCGACCGCCGGTAGACCACACCACGGATCTCGGAGAGCAGGACGTGCCCGAGCCCGTCGGGGGCCCCGCCGATCACGACGATGCCGGGGTTGAAGAAGCTGACCAGGCCGACAAGTACCCGACCGAGGCGGCGGGCGGCGTCGCGGACCAGCACCTGGGTGGCCGGGTCACCGGCGGTGGCGGCCGCGACCACGTCCGCGACGGTGAGCGTGCCCGCCTCGGCGAGCCGCGCGGCCAGCACCGGGGAGCGGTCCGACCGGGCGACGGTCAACGCCGCCCGGACCAGTCCGGCATCCCCGCAGTACGCCTCAAGGCAACCGGCCTCACCGCAGGCGCAGGGCGGCCCCTCCTCGCCGAGCGGTAGGTGGGCGATGTCGCCGGCGCTGCTTGTCGCACCCCGGTAGAGCGACCCGCCGAGCACCAGCCCGCAGCCGATCGCCGTACCGAGCTTCAGGTAGAGGAAGTCCTCGACGGTACGGCCGATACCGGCGTGCCGTTCGCCCAGGGCGAGCACGTTCGCGTCGTTGTCGATCAGGACCGGGCAGCCCAGTTCGGCGGCGAAGGCGTCCCGGACCGGAAAGCGCTGCCAACGGGGCAGGACGGCCGGTGCGGTGGAGGTGCCGCCGTCGACCGGCCCGGGAAGGGCGACGCCGACCCCGGTGAGTTCGGCGACGCCCAGCTCGGCGCGGAGCTTGTCGACAAGCTCGACGGCCCGACTGATTGCCGGCTCCGGACCGTCGCGTACGTCCGCCGCCTCGCTGGTCTCGGCCAGCACGTTCAGCTCGCCGTCGGTGACCGCGACGGTGATCCGGTCGGTGGCGACCACCACGCTGGCGAAGCGCACCCCACCGGAGAGGCGGAGCAACGACGAGCGGCGCCCGCCCCGGGAGGCCGCCGGGCCGGCGGTCTCGACCAGACCTCGGGCGACGAGCCGGTCCAGTTCGGTGGTGAGGGCCGTCCGGGACAGACCCAGCAGGTCACCCAGTTCCACCCGGGAGCGGGGACCCTCGTCCCGCAGCAACCGGACCAGCCGTGCCTGCTGCGGATTCTCCGGCCGGACCAGGGCCATCGCCACCACCTCCGTGCGGAGTCTTCCACGGCGGTGTTTCAGACCGGTGGCCGGCCGGAGCCGCAACTGTCAACGGCTGATGGTGTTGCTGCGTCGGCACGCCTAGGGCTGCTGCCGTGCGGGCGTACGGACGGGCCCGGCCACCGACATCGGTGGCCGGGCCCGTCCGGCGGTGCTCAGAGCGTGCTGCCGTTGGCTCCAGTGCCGGACGGCTTGCTCCGGGGGGTGGCAGACGTCGAAGCGGAGCTCGACGAGCCGGAACCCGACTTGGTGCCGGCCGTGGCCGGCGTGCCAGCGAACGTGTCGTCGGCGGGGGTGAGCCCCTCCTTGCCGTTGGTGCCCAGCTTCTCGCCCAGCTTGGAGTTGCCGAGCTTGTCCTTGCCCTCGTGGTAGAGACGGTTCGCCTGGGCCTGTGCGACCCCGGCCGCCTCCTGGACGGTCGGGTGGTCGAGCACCTTGCGGCCCCGAACCACCAGCTCCTCGTACTTCTCCCGGCCGGCACGGGCGCCCAGGACGAACCCTGCAGCCAGCCCGCCAAGGAACATGATCTTTCCGCGCATGGCGGCTCCTTTCGTACCTGACGCGCCGTCGTCCCGCTCCCGGAAGCCCGGGTGGCGGGACTGACCGATTCGCGCCTGCGTCCTGTCGTCGGCAGCTAACTACCCATCCTGCTCTCCGCTCATACCTCCTTGTGCCGGGATGACGATTTGTCTGCTAAACGGCCGCCCCGCCGCCCGGTGGTGGTCAATGAACCCCCTGGACCAACACCCCCCGCCGTCCTGTACTCTTGTGCCCGGCGCGCGGTGCGGAGCGATCCGCTCCGGGCGTTGTTGCGGTCCCCCGTAGCTCAATTGGCAGAGCAGCCGGCTGTTAACCGGCAGGTTTTTGGTTCGAGTCCAAACGGGGGAGCTTACTTCCTCACCCTGACGCCCACCGGTCGGATCCGGTGGGCGTCGGTGGTTCCCCGCCGGATCGTGCCGACCGGCGTGACGCCGGGCTTCGGCGGCGGTACCGGGCCAACCGGTCTACGCTGGTGCGCGTCGATCCTGCGACGACAGCCGGTGGGTGGGATGTCCGGAAACTTCAAGATCGGCTCGGTCGGGCCGCGACCGCCCGAGGCGCCCACGTCGCCCGTGCGCAACGTCGTGGATGAGCCGCACGCCCACCGCCGGCCCACGTCGGCACGACCAGGGCACGGCGTACCCGATGCCCGCTGACACCGACGTCGTGATCGTGGGCGGCGGCCTCGCCGGCCTGGCCGCGGCTCGCCGCCTGCACCGCGCCGGGGTGTCCTGGCGCTTGGTGGAGGCCGCCGACCGGCTCGGCGGCCGGGTCGCCACCGACGCCGTCGACGGCTACCTGCTCGACCGTGGATTCCAGGTCCTCAACACCGCGTACCCCCGGGTCGGCGCGTTGCTCGACGTGGACGATCTCGACCTCGGCTTTTTCGTCCCGGGAGTGCTGGTACGCAAAGGCGGCCAGCTGCTGCGACTGGTCAACCCGCTGCGCGAGCCCGCCGGCGGGCCAGGTACCGCCCTGGCCCGCGTCGGGTCGCTGCCCGACCGGCTGCGCTTCGCCGCCCTCGCCGCGAGCTACGCCACATTGCCCGCCGCGCGTCTGCTCGCCAGCCCCGAGACCACCGCTGAGGCGGCGCTGCGCCGCGCGGGCCTGTCCCACGCGATCATCGAGGACCTGCTGCGCCCCTTCCTGTCCGGCGTACTGCTCGACCGGGAACTGGCCACCTCCAGCCACGTCCTGGCGATGGTGCTGCGCTCGTTCGCCCGGGGCCGGGTCGGTCTGCCCGCCGAGGGCATGGCGGCGTTGCCGCGGGCCGTCGCGGCGCCGCTGCCGGCCGGGCTGCTCGACCTGAACACCACAGTCTCCGAGGTGGCCCCGGGCCGGGTCCGAACCACAATCGGTGAGCTACGTTGCCGGGCCGTCGTCGTCGCCGTCGACCCGCCCGCCGCCACCCGGCTGCTGGACCTGCCGCCGGTACGCATGCACAGCTACACCACCTACTACCACGCGTCCGCCGTGCCGCCGTTGGACGAACCGATCCTGCTCGTCGACGGAGACCGCCGCGAGATGGTCGCCAACACCGTCGTGGTCAGCCGGGCCGTCCCCGGCTACGCGCCGCCCGACCGGCACCTGATCGCCACCTCCGTGGTCGGGCCGTCGGTACCGCCCGAGCCAGCCGTGCGGCTGGAACTGACCCGGCTGTACGGGCGGCCCACCGCCGACTGGGAGCACCTGACCACTGTCACGATCCCTGCCGCGCTGCCCGCCGCGCCGCCACCACAGGGCCGGCTCCGTAAGCCGGTGGCGCTGGGAAACGGGCTGTTCGTCGCCGGTGACCACCGCGACAGCCCGTCCATCCAGGGGGCACTCGCCAGCGGCTGGCGCACCGCCGGAGCCACCCTGCGGTACCTGCGTCAGCACTGAGAATTCGGGGTCACCGGCCCAAAGATGATCACTTATGATCCTCGCCATGCCCGCACCCCTCGCGCCGCCGGTCTTCGACGCCGCGGTGGCGTACCCCCAGGTGGCCGCCGCTCGTGGCGCGCTGGCCGCCGGTGACTGGCCGGCGTTGCGTGCCCTCGTCGACGCCCAGGACGCCCACGGTCGGACGGTCCTCGTCGGCGAGGTCGGTGGCACGCCGGACGCCGAGCCGCTCCTCCGGAAGGCACTCGCCGAGCAACCGGACGACCCGGTGGCCGCGGCCATGCTGGGGGCACACCTGATCCGCGCCGGATGGCGGATCCGGACGGCCCGGCAGGCGCAGGACGTCAGCCGGGAACAGTTCGTCCAGTTCTTCGACCATCTGCGCCGCGCCGAGCAGATCCTCATCGAGGCCACCGCCCGCCACCCGCAGGACGCGGCAGCCTGGACCCAGCGGGTCACCAGCGCCCGCGGCCTGCAACTCGGCCAGGCCGAGGCGCGCCGCCGCTACGACCGCCTCGCCGCCGGGCACCCGCACCACCTGCCGGCGCAGGGCTCCCTGTTGCAGCAGTTCTGTCCGAAATGGAGCGGCAGCTGGGAGAAGGCGTACGACTTCGCCCGGGAATGCACCGACGCCGCACCGGCCGGCGCGCCCAACGCCGTCCTCGTCGTCGAGGTGCACCTGGAGCAGGCCTTCGACCACGGCACCCTGTCCGCCGCGCGGGCATTCCTGCGCGGCCAGCAGGTGCGCGCCGCCATCCACGACGCGGCCCAGCGCTCCATCTGGCACCCCGAGTTCCGCCACGGCTGGGGCTGGGTCCAGGTACGCAGCACCTTCGCCCTCGCCTTCTGCCTCATGCAGGAGTGGACACCGGCGGCGCAGCAGTTCGCCGCCCTCGGGCACCTCGGTGACGAGTCGATGTTCGGCTACTTCGGCGACGCGGTGGCGCAGTTCCAGCGGTTCCGCGAGAAGGCGTACGCGAAGGGCGGCCGGCCGTGATCCAACACCTGGAAACCGACGGGGTGCCGACCCTGCTCGCCCCCACCGGCGGGCCGATGCGCGCCGGGCTGACCTTCCGGGTCGGCACCGCCGACGAGACGCTGGCCCGCCACGGCATCACCCACCTGCTCGAACACCTCGTCCTCGCACCGCTGGGCAGCGCCGACTACCACTTCAACGGCGCCACCGGACCGGTCTTCACCACCTTCCACATGCAGGGCTCGGCGCCAGACATCGCCACCTTCCTCACCTCCGTCTGCGCCAACCTCACCGACCTGCCGACCGGACGGCTGGAGGTGGAGAAGGACATCCTGCGCACCGAGTGGAGCAGCCGGGGAAGCGCGGCCATCGACGACATCCCGTTGTGGCGCCACGGTGCCCGGGACCACGGGCTCAGCAGCTACCCGGAGTGGGGGCTGAGCAGGCTCACCGCCGAAGAGCTGCGCCAGTGGGCCGCACGCTGGTTCACCCGGGAGAACGCGGTGCTGTGGATCGCCGGTGACCGGGTGCCCGAAGGACTGCGACTGGACCTGCCCACCGGCACCCGGCAGCCGGTACCGACCGCCTCGTCGGCGCTGCCCACGACGCCCGCGTACTTCGTGCACGGCGCCCGGGCCGTGGTGCTCGACGCGGTGGTGCGGCGTCGGGCCGCCGCACCCGTCTTCGCCGAGGTGCTGGAGCGCGAGCTGTTCCGGGCGCTGCGCCAGGACGCCGGCCTGTCCTACACCATCAGCACCGGGTACGAACCGCGCGGCGACGGCCAGGCCCACCTGCGTGCCCTCGCCGACGCCCTCGCCGAGAAGCAGGACGCCGTCGTCGGTGGCTTCATCGACGTGCTGGCCAAGCTGCGGGTCGGGCGGATCGAGCAGAGCGACCTGGACGCCGCGGTGGCCAAGCGGGTCGACATGTACGCGACCGCGGAGTTCGACGCCGCGCGGCTACCCGCGTACGCCTTCAACCTGCTCACCGGCGAGTCGAATCACACGACCGACGAGCAACTCGCGCAACTGAAGGCGGTCACCCTCGCCGACCTGCACGAGGTCGCCCAGGAGGCGTACGCCTCGGCGCTGCTGATGGTGCCGGACGGGACCAGCGCCGACTGGGCCGGCTTCACCGCCGCACCCACCTCGTCGGAGTCGACCGTGTCGGGCACCACCTACCGCTCCCGCGACGACGACAGTCGACTGCTCGTCGGCACCGAGGGGGTCAGCCACCTCGGTGCCGGCGGCATCGTCACCGTCACGTACGCCGACTGCGCCGCGATGCTCGCCTGGCCGGACGGCGCCCGACAGCTCATCGGTCACGACGCGATCGTGCTGCACATCGAGCCGACCCTGTTCGACACGCACCCGGCTGCGATGCACGTCATCGACAGCGGAGTACCCGTCGACCGGCAGATCCGGATGCCCCCGCGCGACCCGGAGCACATCCCGCAACCATGTGCCCTCCGCGAGGCCCGCCAGCACCTGGCCCGGCCGAAGCGGGCCGGGTGGGAGGTCCTGCTGATGGTGCTCTGCGGCCTCGCCACCCTGGTGGTGGGCGGGTTCACGCTGCTGCTGACCATCGGCATGCTGATCAGCCCCACCGCCGAGGAGGACGTCACCGTCCTGTGGGGTGCGGTCGTGATCGGCTGGCTGCTCACTGTTATCCTCGCGTTGCCCATCGTGCTGCTGGCCCGAGGGCGACGCCGGTAAGGAGAGGCCGTCGGCACGGAGTTCCTTTCGACGTGCACCGCACGGCGCTCGCGTACCGTGTCCGACCCGGCGGTCCGTCGGACCGCAACGGAAGGTCGGGAAGGTTCATTGGCCGGTGATCGACTGGGCGGGATAAGATCCGGCCGGTACCGGGGCGGTAGCTCAGCCGGTTAGAGCAGGGGACTCATAATCCCTCGGTCGCGGGTTCGAGTCCCGCCCGCCCCACGTTAGTGCAGGTCAGGTCCGGTGTGCCGGGGATGCGATCAGGCTCGCTCCCCACATACTCCCCACCTACGCGGAGCCGACGGCCTCGCTGCGGCAGGGCCCGCACCAGCGGGCGTACTGGCCGGGATGGTTCGGGCACCGATCAGGTGCCTTGCTTGATACCGGCAGAGCCGCACCCCGCTGGGTGGGTACAGGACGGTTAAAGGACGTTCGGGTGGCATAGCTGCGCCGGGGCTGCGGTGGCGTGGCACCGGGGGTGCCCTGGCTCTCTGCCGGGGGTGGCGTACTGCCAGGGGTGGCATTCTGCCGGGGGTCCGACTCGCTCATCACGACGGTGTACGTGTTGGACTTCCGGCCGCCCGCCGTGGTGTCGACCATCAGGTGCCCACCCTCGACCAGGCGACGGATCACCCGCTGCACGGTCCGGGTGTCCACGCGGGTCTTCCGGGCCAGGGTGGCGATGCTCGGCCACGCGTCGGTGCCGTCGTCGGCAGCGCAGTCGGCGATGGCGAGCAGGACCAGCCGATCGGTGCCGCCGACCGGCGAGTGGTCCCACACCCAGGACATGCAGCGCACGCTCACTGGGCACCAGCCAGAGCCAGTGCCTGACCCTTGTACGCCTTGACCGAGGTGACTCCCACGCCAGCCTTGGCGGCCACGGCCGCGTTGGTCGCACCCTCCCCCAGTTCCCGGTACGCGGCCACCAGGCGCGACACGATCTCTTCGCGTCCGATGCGACCGGTGCTCGGCTTGCGGCTGGTCGCCCGCTTCGCCGTCGCGACCGGCTTGGCGACCGGCTGCGGGGTGGGCTCCACCCGAGGCGTCGGCACCGTCACCGCGACCGGCTGCGGCGGGATCGCCGGCACCGACTGCGGCACCGTCACCGGCTGGTCGTCGGCGATCAGCTTGCCGCGCCGGACCAGCACCTCAACGCTGATCAGGAACGCGAGCGGTGCCACCGCCGCGACCAGTCGAGCGGTCAGGGTGGGCTCTGCCGAGCCGATGTTGCAGGCCAGGGTGGCGACCACCCCGAACGCGATAGCCAGGCGAGCCGCGAACCGTGGCCGGCGTCCCTCGCGTCGATCGGCCAGGATGGCCAGGGTGCCGACCACCACCGGCCCGTCCACGGCCAGGGGCAGGGCAGCCGCGACGTAGGGGTGCTCCCCGGCGGTCACGGCCACCTCGTAGACGTGGGTGTAGCTCGCGGCCCCGGCGATCAGGGCAACCATCCCGGTGGTGATCCGGCTGATGGTCGAGGTGTTCACTGGTCGTTCCCTTCGATGCGCTGAATGCGGCGGATGATCGAGACGGTGTTCTTGAGCGCCCGGTGATCCGAGGCGCTGTTCGCGATGACCACGAGCCGCCCTTGCGGGCTGCGGAGCTTGCCGTGGTTGCCCTTCCGGCCGGGCGTGTAGATCCACCCGCTGCGGACCAGGTCCCGGATCAGGTCCCGGTGGTCACCGCGCGAGTGACTGAACGCGCTCACTGGTCCACCGCCGGGCGGACCGGGTACGCGTCGAGGATCAGGGCCACGTCAGCGGCGGTCAGCTCCCACCGGTTGACGTAGGCGGACAGCAGCCCGGCGGCCTGGTCACGCCACATCGGGCCGAAGGCGAGCAGGGAACGGACGGCGCGGGCGACAGCCGGCGACAGGGTGGTCATGTCAAGGCGTCCTCTCTGGACGATGAAGGGGATGTCAGGTCCGGGGTGTGGGGGGCGACGGCGTGCCGCCCCCACCTCCGGTGTCAGTCGGCGTCCCGCGCGATCAGGTCGGCGAGCAGGACGGCCACGCGCTGGTTGCGGGTCAGCTTCCGGGCGTACTCGCGGGCCGGGGTGCCGCCCCGGTGGTCGGCCAGACAGCCGGTGCAGATCAGCTCATCGGTGCTGTCGATCACCCGGTGGGTGGCCTGCTCACAGCACCAGTCGCAGGTGGTGAACGCCTGCGCGACGTCGACCAGGTACTCGGCCGCGGCCTCCAGGCTGGTCACCACGTCGGCCAGTCCCTCCCATGCCGGGGCATCGGTGGCGACGTAGAGGGCGTAGACGGTCTCGGCGGGGTTCCAGGTGGTAGCGGGCAGGTACTGGCGCTCCACCCGCCATGCGGCCGGGATGCCCTCCAGGGTGCCGTTCAGCGTGGTCAGGAATCGCGACGTGGGCGCGGCGTAGACGGTCACGGGATCCTCCTGGGATCGATCGAGGTAGCTGCCTCATCAGCGGCCCGGCACAACCCGGACCGGACGGGGGAGCCGGTCGCCCGACCCCCCGTTTCGGCGGGTCAGTCGGCCTTGCCTCGGATGACCACCCAGGTGGTGGCCTGCATGGTGGTGGGGTCGACCCCAGCGCGGCCGGCGGCGAGCCGGTAGGCGTGCTCGACTGCGGCGTAGACGTTCTTCCGGTCGAGGGTGGCCTCAGCGTCGCCGGTGAAGTCAGGACCGAACGCGATCCGGGCGGCCCACACATCGACGGTCACCTGCTCGCGGTCGCCGAGGATGTTGCGGGCGAAGCGGGTGGTCTTGGGAGCGGTCTCCCCGAACGTGTCGAGCGGGGTGGTGCTGGCCATGGCACGCCGCGCCCGCTTGACGTTCTCGCCGAGGCAACCGGCAGCGTCGCCGCCGTGCAGTAGAGAGACCGCACCGGCCACGTTGCGGGTCCAGGACGTGCGGGGGGACAGGTGGGAGATGGCCGCCGCGCAGGTCTCCCGGCTGTACGGGGTCTCGGCTGCCAGGTCGGAGCAGAGCTGCCCGGCGTTCCCGTACCACCGCTCACCGGCCACGATGTCGGACGGGGTCGCCCGCTTCCAGACGGTCAGGATGTTGTCGACGATCGTGTCCAGGTCCAGGCCGATCTCGGCCAGACGCTCGCGGGGGTCCGTCGCTGCCTTGCGTCCCATCGTTCAGTCCTCCGACTGTCAGGACCGGGACTGTCCCGGTGCTGGGGAGGACGCTCCCTTGCCAATCCCGGGACTGTCAAGGCCGGGACTGGAAGGTCAGCCGAAAGTACGATGTTGGATCCGCTGGTCGGGCAGGGCTCGGTGGGGGAGGGGAGGAACCGCGCTGCGCGGCTACACCGTCTCGGCGGTCCTGTCAACCATCCGATCGGTCAGCCTGTCGCGGGTGCTCGGCACGCGGTGGCGAGGGTGGGGGAGGGTGGGGTGTCGGGTGTGGATAGTCCGAAGTGGTGGATGCCTGCCGCGAGGATGTCCAGGGTGGAGGGTGTGAGGTGTCGAGTGTGGAGGGCGGTACGGGTACGGGGTAGGGGGCATGACCCCTGGTAGCCGCCCGGCCGCACCGCTCCGTCTTAGCGGCCCTGATCGAGCGAGTCGCCCGGGGGTCGTCAAACGCCCGTTTCTGGCCGTTTTAGGGCTCCGCGGTGCCCCCTGGGGCGTCGAATAGTTGGGCGCGACTCCCAGACCCGTTCCAACAGGCGAAGAGGGGGCCCGAAGGCCCCCAATCACCGCACTACTCGCCGCGCTTCACCTGCTCCAGCATCTCCAGGAAGCCTTCCGCCTGGTCGAGGCAGTCGTCCGTGGTCATGCCGTTCGGCGGGTGCAGCGAGGTCTTCCACCACGCCCGCGCGAGGTCGGCGAGGACCGTCTCCGGGGTATGGGTGCTCGGGTCGCTCTCGTTACTCACTCGCTGGTGACTCCTCTCGCCTTCGCGATCTCGTCCCGCAGCTCGTCCATGGACAGCTCACGCGGTGCCGGTGGCTCCGGTGCCTGGATGGCGATACGCAACCTCACCCGCTCGGCCGGCGGCAGGACGTAGTCCTTGAGCATCGCGTAGATCGTCTGCAGGGCGATGGCGGACCGACCACGCTGCCGACCGCCGGAGGTGTACCCGCCGGTCAGGTAGGCGTTGGCCTCGCCGAAGGTGAATCGAGCCATCTCCCAGTCGATGCTCGTGAAGACTGCGGCGTGCGGACTGACGACCAGCGCGCCCCACATCCGCTGGATGGTCGGGTGCCAGGCTTCGTCCGACGGCGGGATGGTCACGGACTCTTCGCCGGGCAGGATGGTGGTCGGCTGCTTCAGCCGCTCGGCCCGGATGGCGTCACGCTCGCGGGCGTACCCGTGGTCGGGCTGCGGGGTCAGACTCACGCCGCCACCGCCTGGTTGGCGAGGTAGTCGTCCACGTCCAGGTTGCTCTTGGACTGGTTGCACCGTCGGTGCGCGGTCACGCAGTTGGCCATGGTGTGGCTGCCGCCCTGGGAGAGCGCCACCGCGTGGTCGACGGTGGCTGCCAGCGGGTTGAGGTAGTCGTCCAGGTCCCGCAGCACCGGGTCGTCGCAGATGTAGCAGATCCAGCCGTCAGCCTGGAACACATCGAGCCGCCGCACCACCTCGACCGCTGGCGCATCGAAGCTACGGGCGCGCTGGGTGGCCATCTTCGCCCACTGCTCCTCTCGGCGGGCTGCCGTGGTGTTGCGGACCGGGTCACGCTGCCTGTCTCGCTCACGCTCGCAGGCCAGGCACCGGTACGCCCGCCCACCCTTCTTGCTGCGGTCCTTGCCGAACTCCTCCAGGGGCTTGGCCTGGCCGCACTTGGTGCATCGCTTGCTCACTTGCTCGACTCCTTGAGAACGCGCAGGAGGATGGCCCCTGCAAAACTTCGCATCCAAACAGGCATGAATAGGACACCGCGGCTGGGTGAAACCGCAGGTCAGAGGCTTGGCGGGCTCGGTGGTTGGGCCTGAATCGCCAAGGGGTAGTCCTGGTAGGCCCCTCGTGCAAACCGCAGGAGATCGGCCCCCACAGCAGCACTGGACAGTGAGGACAGAGGGGAGAGACAGGCGCGGACCTGCCCATCCCTCCCCGCTGTCAGCTTCGTCAGGCCAGCAGGTTCCGGCTGACCACGACCACCCGCACGGACAGCACCTTGACGTCCAGGGCCGGGTTGTTGGGGTTGCTCTCCACGCGCTCGCTGGTGACCACGACGGACTCGACCCTGCCGGCCTTGGCGGACCAGTAGCCGACCATGTCAGCGAGGGCCTGGCGGATCAGCTCGTCGCTGGCCCGAGTGAACGAGATGACGCCCTCGACGGTGTGCCGGGTGAAGTTGCCGTCCGCCTTGGTGTCGACCTCCTGGGCCGACCGGACGTTGCCGCTGATCGCCGGGACGTGCGCCCGCCGGCCGAGCACGCCGAACCGCTTGGCAACCTTCGGACCAGCCTCCGTGACCTCGGTGACCACATCGGACAGCACCATGTCGGCGGCCAGGCCGCGCAGCGGACCAGCCGGAAGCACCGGGTGGCTGGCCTTCACGCCGTCCAGGCGGAGCCGCACCGTGCCGCCGGTCGGGCCGGGCGAGGGGTTGCCGTTCGCCGAGGGGTGCAGCTCGTGGATGGCGTGCATCAGCGCCGAGTGGCCGTACGGGGCACCACTGGGCGTGCGGACCTCCAGGGTGACCAGCCCGGACAGCTCGCCCAGCTTGCCGACCTTCGCGGGCTCGTCCTGGTAGACCCACGCAGACGGGGTGGGGGCGTCCTTGCCGGGGCGGCCGACGTTCACCGGCACGCCGTAGAGGGACCAGGCCCAGGCGTTCTTCTGGATCTCGGCGGCGACGAACTCGGCCAGCGTCGGGTCGTGATCGGCGAGCACCTTGCGGTGGGCACGCTCGGCCTGGTCCAGGTCCCGCTTGGCGGCGTTGACCAGACCCTCAGCCCGGCGGACCCCGAAGTCTGCGGCGGCGATGTCGTCGGCGGTGACGCTCTCATCCCCGCTGTCGAGGCGGGCCAGCAGCTCCTCGCGGGCCTCGGTGACGGACTCGACCAGGGCCTGCCGGTTGGCCAGGGTCTCGCGGGCGGTGTTGAGGGCGGCGTAGGACTCGTTGATCGGGGTGGTGATGTTCTTCTTGGTAGCCACTGTTGCTGTGCTCCTTCAGAGCTTGTGGGAGACGTGCCGCAGAAGGGCACGCTGAGGGGCCTGAGCGCCACGCTGACGGCCTCAGGATTGGAAGGGGTGGGACTGGATGGGGGCGGGCTCTCAGGCCGCCTGGGACCGCCGGGGCATCGCCAGCGGAGCGGAGAACGTCCAGCGGTGGGCGACCCGGTAGATCCCGCGCTCGCACGCCTCGACCGGCTTGCGGTTCTCCTGGACGCTGAGGACCACGTCCGGGTCGGACAGGAAGATCGGGTCGACCTGGTAGGGGGCCACCTGTTCGGCCCTGTCCATCCAGAGGTCCCGGTTGTCGAGGTGGATGTAGGCGTCGGTCGAGAAGGACACCAGGGAGACGTCCAACCGGCACACCCGCCGGCTCTGACTGACCAGCGGAACGTCCCGCACCATGCGCCACCCGAGATACGGGGTCTTGTGCTTCGACGGCGCAGAGATCCACCGCGCGGTGGTGGCGAACTGGTGAGTGTTGATGAACGTGTCGGCGTAGCAGTTCTCGAACAGCCCCCGCAGGATGGGCTGGAAGTCAGGCGCGGGGGCGTAGGTGGTCACCGGCCACCACCGCCACGGCTCGGGCGAGGCAGTGAGGCGTAGTGACGGATGGCGGCACCGAGGCGGGCCTGAGCCTCGGCGTACTCCTGCTCGTCCACATCGGGCCAGGCGAACTGGCAGCGGGCGAGGTTGGCCTGGGCGTCCTTCACGTCCCCGAGGGCGATTCCCCGCTCGCGGCGCTTCTGGGCATCAGAGTCTGGCAGCTTGATCTTCACTGGTGGTTCGGTGTCCTTCGGGGTTGCAGGGTCAGCGGTTGCTCTTGCGGGCGGGGCGCTTCGCCGCCGCCTCGACTCTCTGCGCCATCGCCAGGGCGAGCTGGCAGTCGGTGTAGCGGTCGACGGCCTCCTGGAACCGCACCGTGGCAATGGCCAGGTCTTCGTTACTGGCCTTCGGGTCGGCCATGGTCAGACGCAGGGTCGTTGCCGCCTGCTGCTTCGAGTCGAACGCCATGGCCAGGCGCTGGGATGCCAGGTCGGTGGCGGCCCTGGCCTGGGAAGGGGTGAGGGGTGTCTCGCTGATGGTGGGGTCTCCTGTCTGCTGGTTGATCGATTGCGCCCCCGGAGGGGGCACCAACTGGAATCCCTGGGTTGGCCGCGTCAGCGGCCTGCCGTCGCGTCATCCCCGAGGGAGGGCCGCAGCACGGTCGGCCAGCCCCCCGCCCCGGAGGGGCCTGTGGGAATAAGGGCGAGCCTCGCTGCCGACCTACTGGGGGGCTCAGGGATGCGCGGGGAACCTCAACATGCACTGAGAAGATCAAGAGAGCGTGGCATCAGTGCAGGTCAGAGCGTTGCGATGTATGGCCACGTCATACAACTGGCCTCGAAATGTACGGCCACGTCAAACAAAGTGGCATAGAAATGTATGGCCACGTCGTACAACGTGCTGGTCAGGGGCGCTGCCGGGGACGCCGCCTGCGCCTGTCCAGGCCGACCTTGTGCCAGAAGCACTTGCGATCCCGGCCGCCCCGGCGAAACCCGTTCGGCAGGACGATGCAGCGGACACCCGACCCCGGCAGGATCATGCCGAACTCCTCGGCCTGCTGGAGTGCGGAGTAGACGGTCTGGCGGCTGGCCAGGATCAGCTCGCCGTCAGGCAGAGCCTCCCCGAGGATCCGGGACAGCTCGCCGGGCTCGAACTCGGCATGTCCGATGTCGTTGGCGCGGGCGTACGCGGCGAAGACCAGACGCACGTACAGCGGCTTGATGGTGGCGTTGTCGGCGAACCCCTCGCACATCTCTGTGTCGAGCATGAAGAAGTCCTCGTCGGGTGCCCAGGCCCGCCCCGCCATCAGGCTGCCCCGTAGGCGCGGGGGGTGGTGCCCACCTGGACGATGGTCTCCAGGTTCCGGGTCCAGTAGTCCCGCATCGCTGCGAGCTGCTGTCCGCTGATGTTCCGCGACCCGTCCGGGTGCCGCCTGCCGCGCCACTCGTGCATCGCACGGGGGCCGGGGTCGTCGCAGAAGGCCATGCCGTTGACCATGAAGTACACCAGGGCCAGGTACTGCTTGCGTGACACCCGGACGCGCTGCTCGGTCGAGTTGACGATGTCGCAGGCCACCTGAAGGCCGGCGTTCATCCGCTCGCTGTCCAGGTAGATCACGCCGTCAGGTCCGTCGTCCTTCACTCTGTCTCGCCCTCCTCGTCCTCGTGGTCCACATAGATCGCTTCAACTCGGCCGCTGGACCGGATCAGGACGTGCCAGATGCCGCCACGGGCATCGACCACCCGCCAGCCGGGTGGCAGCTCGTCGGGCAGCGAGTCGTCGTCAGTCACTCCCGCAGCTCTCCACCCGAGTCGCCGTGGATGCAGGGCAGGCAGCGGGTGAGGTCTCGCTCGATACGCCGCCGGTCGGCGTACGGGTACAGGTACTCGTGCCGCTTCTCGCCGCAGCCGGCGCAGCGGTGGTGGGCGTTGGCGAAGGGGACCTGTCTCGGTCGCCCTACCTGTCGCCTGGTCGCGGTCACAGACTCACACCCCGCTCGCGCAGTCGCCGGAGCACCACGCCACCACGGATGACGCGTCCGGTCTCGCTGGTGCCGGTGAGGTCGACCAGGTACCGCCAGGCGTCGGGCGTCAGGCCGGCGGCAGCCAACAGGTCGGCATCAGGGGTGGTGTCGGTCGGAGCGGTCACAGGGTCACCGGCCCAGCTTCTGGGCGTACGCCTCGACCTGCTCGACCGGGTACAGGACCCGCCCGAGGTGAACGATGTAGGTCATGGGTGACCGGCCCATGCTGCGCTGGTTCCGCAGGGTGGCTGCGCTCACGCCGAGGTGTTCGGCAGCTTCGCGGGCGGTCAGGTACTCGGTGCCGTCGATGATCAGCACTGGCTGGGTGTCCTTCCTGGATGATTGGGACTCCTGAGGTGTCCCTGGTGTGGGTCACGAAAAAAGCCGCCGACCCTGGACGGGTGCAGCGGCTGCGTGGGGTGGTGCTCGCGGGGCTCCGTGAAGTGCCCTCATAGTTAAGTCCAGATCAGGACCGACTTCTATGCGCTGGTGTGGCTCAGGTCACAGCATCGGGTGCCGTGGAAGTTGCCCTCACTATTAAGACGGGATGATCTTGCGGCTTTCATGCCCTGTTGTGACCTGGCTCATAGTCACGTCTTGGTAACGGACCTTGACAGGGGTGGGCGAAAGATGGTCTCACAGTTAGATCGGTCGCAGGCCCGGTTTTTACGCGCAACTGTGTCCGGGCTCACGGAAACTCGTGGTTGACACCGCCACCAATCGTCTGTCACCGGACAGATCGGTCCCCCCGTGACAGTCCCAGGGCTGGTACGTTCGGGCCCGTGGAGACAGTGATGATCGAGCGACCGCTCGGCCAGGGGTGGAAGATCACGGCCTGGTGGCAGCTCACCGACGATGGCCGGATCACCAGTCGGCACCCCGCAGAGCTGGTGATCTCCCTTGAGGACGGCGCGTCCCCGGCAACCCGTGCCCGTGGGATCTCCACCGCCGTGATGCGGCAGGCCGAGTCCCTGGTGACCGCGATGAGCGAGCAGGCGGCGGCCCAGGTCAAGGGCGTTGCCGACCCCGACGAGCAGGCACGCGCGCTGGCTCTCCAACTCGCCGCCAAGATGCCCCCCAGCCCTCGGGTGGACAGCGACCGGTACTACGACGGCCTGGTGGACGCCATGGACCAGCTCACCGCCGCCGGGAGCGAGCGACCCGTCCAGGTGCTGGCCGAGGCGCTGGGGATCAGCCCCCACACGGTCAAGACTCAGCTCAGCACCGCCCGCAGGCGTCCACAGAGGCACTGACAGGCTCGCTCACCTGCCCGCCACCACCAGAGAGGCGTCCTCGTACGCCAGGACGTCGCTGACCCGGTACGCCACGCGCCCACCGAGGCGCAGAAACGGCAGACCCGTACCCAGGGACCTCTGATTGGCCAGGGTGCGGGTGGAGATCCCCCACCGGGTCGCCAGGGCGGCCGGGGTGATCAGTTCGGGCAGGGTGGTGGTGCTGGTGTCGCTGTCCGACACAGTGGTGCTCCTGTTCGTCGCAGCGCCGTCGCCACGTCGGCGACCGTCACTCTGGACCGGGCTGGAAGGCCCGCGTCATGTGCTCCTGGGTCTGTGAGAGTTGGTCCTGCCCTGCTGGTGTCACAAACCCTAACGGCAGCTCACGGGCCCTCTCCATCGTCCGCGCGGGGCTCCCGAACGCTCCCCATAGTGGGGACGGAGGAACCGGGTACCATCGCCGCCGTGGGTAGACGAGCGCTGGGCCTGGGCGAGACAGGCGAGGTTGAGATCACCCCTCAGCGGCAGGTAGACGGCCGGTGGGTGCGTGCCGAGCCCGGAGTCCGGCCGGAGAGGTATCGGGCGCGGGTCTACGTCCGCTGCATGGACGGAATCCGGCGCGAGGTGACCGCCACGGCCAGGACGAAGGCTGAGGTGAACCGGCAGGTCCAGGATCGGGTCCAGGAACGCCTCCAGGGCCACGCCACCGCCGGGCTGACCCTCGCCACACCTCTGGTTGACGCCGGGCGTCACTGGCTGGGACTGATGGCCCGCAGCGACTCGGGCCTGTCGCCCCGGTCGATCAGTGACTACTCGGGGAGCTGGAAGCGTCATGTCGAGAGCCGGGGGAGTGCCATCCGGGGTCTGACCCTCGGCCAGGCGAACGATCCTCAGCGGTTGCGCGGCTTCCTCCAGCAGGTGGCCGACCGGCAGGGCACCGGGGCCGCCAAGATGGTCCGCAGCGTGTTGGCCGGTGTCCTGGGTCAGGCGGTGGACGACGGGGTGCTGACCAGCAACGCGATCCGCCAGGTGCGGCCAGTCAAGTCGCAGGTGGAGCGGGAAGACGAGCGGGACCGTACTCGCGCGTTCACCAGGGCAGAGCGGGATTCTGTGATCGCCTACGCCGACGCTCAGGTCCTCCGGCCGTCGCTTGATCCTCGGTCGGTTCGGAAGGCTCAGGTGACCGCCGACCTGGTGGCGTTCATGGCTGGTACGGGCGTGCGGATTGACGAGGCTCGGATGCTCCGCTGGGAGCACGTCGACCTCGATGCGGGGTGGGCTGATGTCCACGGCACGAAGTCTCGGTCCGCTCGTCGTCGCCTGACCCTCCCCGGATGGCTCGTGGACCGCCTCAGAGCCCGCCAGGAGCGTCTGGGAAGCGTGGGGTACCTCCTCTCTACGCCCGCCCATGTTCGCTCGTCTGAGAGCCCCTGGGACCGCTCAAACAGCGCCACGGCTGTGCGTAGGGTCCTGGACGGTGCTGGCTTCCCTTGGGCGGTGCCTCATACGTTCCGGCGGACGGTGGCGACCCTGCTGCACGAGGCTGGCGTGCCGGTGGCGAGGATCGCCGACCAGCTCGGCCACAGCGACCCGGCGATGACCGCCAGCGTGTACCTGGGGCGGGACTTCACCGGCCCTCGGGATGACGTCGCCGCGCTGCTCTGACTCCCCACCTACGTCCCCAGATTGAGCGGGACGGGGCAGGAAACGCAGTGATCCCCCGGTACCTCCGAGACTGGTATCTGAGCAGGTCAGACGCCAGATTCGGGATACCGGGGGATCTCTCGTTATGGGGGCTAAGCAGACTCCCTCGGTCGCGGGTTCGAGTCCCGCCCGCCCCACTTACGGCTGGCATCACGCGCGTCGATCGAGCGGGTCGGCTGAGGCCGCAGCGTGACGGGACAGCGGCGGGACGTGTCATCACCGTATGTTCCCCAGATGGATTCCCTCGGCCGAATTCCTCGCGGTGTCGCTCGAGTTGTGGTCGGCCTGGCCCTGTTCGCGGTGGCGGCCTGCGGTACCACAGTGCCGCAGGCATCGTCCGACGGTACCGCCGCACCCACAGTGGGCGCGCCTCCGGGCTTGTTGCCGTCAGAGACCGCATCTGAGGTGGCGGAACCTCCCCGGCCGCCGCACGAGATTCTGTCTAACAATATTCGCCTGGCCCGTACTGCCTGCAAGGGCTGCGGTGCGGAGCTCAATCTCAACGAACCAACGGTTCAGAAGTCGATTCACCTGTTAATGAGGGAGCACGCCCAGCACAAGGACTTCGTGCTCACCGAGGCGAACGCGGAGCGGGCACTGTACGGGCCGGCCGGCTCGACGCCGACACTGGCCGGTGCCAACAAGCCTCCACCGGACGTCTCATTCCGAGATGCCAGCGGGCGGGAGGTGTACCGGAGAGAGGTCAAGACCTTTAGTGGGGCGCCGACCACGTTCGCTCGGCAGTTCGAGGACTATGCGAAGAAGTTGGACTACCGGGGCGAGCTGTATGTGCAGGTCCCCAGAGGTACAGACGTACGACGGCTGATGGAGGCGTTCTGGGCCAAGAATCGCGACGATCGCCGCCTGGCGAGATACGCGGACGTGTACGTTGCCTTCCACACGCCGGATGGTCGGCCGGCAGGGTTGTGGATGCTGGGGGCTCGTGGGATGGGCGTACCCGGTTAGGGGTGACACGTGGGGGCATCGGTGTTTCTCTACTGCTCGTGTAACCGGATCTGCTGGGGGCTCGGTAAGCCATTGAGCGAGCAGCCCGGCGGCACTGTCATCAGGTATGCCGGCAATCCCGGTCAGCCGGTCTTCTCGAAGTCCCGACTGCCGTCCAGCGCGTTGTGGAAGCTGCTTGCCGACCACGTCGGTCACCAGCTTCGGGTGGCTCACGACTGGGATCCCGAACTGCATCGTCAGATGGAGAGCGGTGTGCTGCCGGCCATGCTGGACGCGGACGGCGACCTGGACATACCCCTTCCGGCCTACCTTGCCGGCTGGCCGGAGGATGGGTTCGCAGATTTGTTGTCCGCTGGCTTCGACGGCACCGACGAAGGGTTTCTGACCTGCGAACGCTGCCCTGAGCGGCTGGCCCTCGGCCGGGCGCTGCGGGATCGCGCAGGTGCCCTGTTGCTGTTTCACGCTGGCGACTCGGGTGAGGTGGCCAATTCTCGGCAACCAGAGCTGAACGCGGCGGCTTGGCGCTTCCTGACCGTGCACTTCCAGCATCCGCTGCGGGTCGTCGCGTATCCCGCTGGGGAGCGTGCTCCGGCCGACGGCTGTGTGACAGTCGGCGGTGGCGGGTCGGGCGGCATGTCGCTCGCGGCGTACGTCGCCGGGTTCACCGGCTGATCTCGGGTCGGAGTACCGGGTCGACTGATCTTGATGTGCGCACCGGCCAGCCATTGGTGCGTCGGACGGTGCGGATGCCGCCGTCGCTGGCCCTGGCCATTTCAGTATCGGAGACGTTGACGGTCTTGTCGTGATCAGTTGAGGGCTTGGAGCGCGGCCGTGATTACGACGAAGAGCGAGATCAGTACGGCCGAGCCGACTCGCACACGTCGTGACCGGCTGAGCAGGCCCACAACGAGCGCCACCCCCACGCCGAGCAGCCAGGGGTTGACCTCGGGATGCCGGTCGAGCTCGACGCCCAGTCGGCTGAGGGCCGCACGGCCGTAGCCGACCAGTGCGGCACCGCCGGCCCAGATGAGCAGTGTCCAGCCGCACCGGCCGCCGGGACCTTCCGTGAGTCGCGACCCGTGGCGGGTGAGAGTGCCGAGCAGATAGGTCACCGCCAGTAGCGCCACCGCGCCGATGAGCAGCACGACATGGCCGACGAAGAGTATGAGCAGTACCCAGGAGTCGATTGTGGTCTTTCGCAGAAGCAGGGCGGCTGCCACACCGACCACGACCATCTGCCCCACCGCCAGACGGCCCGAATTCTCCAGGCGCGGCCCGGTCAGTGCCGACCGTGGTGCAGCCGGGTGTCCCGTCACGCTCTCTTTCCCCGTTCATATCGAACAGCAGGGGCTGGTCGGCGGTCAGCGTGACAGATCCGGCGTTCCACCGCTGCCCTGAAGCTGTCCGCTGGCGGTGCCGCGGACCCGGTGCCAGCAAAAGTGGTGCAAGGCAGGTGCGACAAGGGCACCGATGCGTTCGGCGGTGAGATGGGGCGGTGCCTGTGGGGGCGGATCGCCGGCGATCGTGGCCGTGCGGTTCGCGTGGTGGTACCTCCGCCCACCCTGTTGATCTTCGTGTCAGCCAGCTGGCTGTGGCGCGGTGCGACGCGCTGTTTTGCGCCGTGGGCGTGACCAGCAGGCCGAGCTGGTGCCCGTCCCTCCGGTACTCGCCGAGCGGGTCCGCACGCTCGGTGCTGCTCGTCGGGGTTGTTCGTAGACTTTCAGGGTGGAGAGCAGTCAGGGGCGAGTTCTGGCCGGCTTGTTGGACGCGGCGGAGGATGCCTCGCCGGTGGAGGCGGTCGAGGCGGTCACCCGTGAGGTCGGCGAGGCGCTCGGCGCGTCGGCGGTCTCGTTCCTGATTGCCGATCTCAGCGGTCGGGCGTTGGTCCGACTGGCTTACGTGCCGTTTGACCACGCGGTCGGGGCCCGCCGCCACGGCGATGAGGTCGCCACCGTGCTGCCGTTCGACGGGGGGCCTGCGGAGCAGGCGCTGCGTACGCAGCAGATGCAGGTGACAAAGGGATCCGACGGCTGGACGGTGTTGGCGCCGGTGACCGACCGCGGTGAGGCGATCGGCCTGCTGGAGATGGCGTTACCCACGGAGCCGGACAGGCAGGCGCTGGGGGAGATCGTCCGTACGGCGCACGCGTTGGCATTCGTGGTGATTGCGAACCGGAGACACACCGACCTGTTCGAGTGGGGGCAACGCACGACCCCGTTCACGCTGTCTGCCGAGATCCAACGCCGCCTGCTGCCGGGTTCGTTCACCTGTGAGGCCAGTGCGTTCACCCTGTCCGGGTGGTTGGAACCGGCGGCCAGCATCGGCGGGGACACCTTCGACTACAGCCTGGGCCGCGACGTGCTGCATTTCAGTGTCACCGACGCGATGGGCCACGGGGTGGCCAGCGCCCTGACCGCCACCCTGGGGGTGGGCAGCCTGCGCAACACCCGCCGCCGTAACGCGGGCCTGGTCGAGCAGGCAGCCGCCGCGAACGCCGCGGTAGCCGAACATGCCGGCGTGCGCGGCAGTTACGTCACTGCGGTTCTCGGCCGTTTGTACCTACGCACCGGAGTGTGCGCGTTGCTCAACGCCGGGCACGTCGCGCCGCTGCTCGTACGTGGCGGTGACGCGCGGCCCGTGTCGCTGCCGGGGAACTTCCCGTTGGGCATGTTCGCCGACGCCGAGTACCACCACGAGGAGATCACGCTGCAACCCGGCGATCGCCTGGTCGTGGTCACCGACGGCATGCTGGAGCGCAACGCCGCCGGCTTGGACCTGCCGGCCGTGTTGCGGTCGATCGGTGATCTGCATCCGCGCGAGGCTGTCCGGGCGTTGGCCGACGCCGTGCTTGAGGTGGCCGGGCCCACCCTCGCCGATGACGCGACCCTGTTGATCCTCGACTGGTACGGCGGGCATCACCGAGGCCGGCGTGCCCGCGCGGGCGCGGACCTGGAGCGTGCCAGCCCGGCGCTCACCGACTGACCACTGCCCGCGGTCACGCCGCCGGAGGACGGCTAGTCGCCTCGGCGCTCGGTACGTCGTCGTAGATGTCGATCACCCGATCCACCGACGTGATGCTCAGGACGCGGCGCACACCGGGCTGTACCGCCGCCAGGCAGAGCCGGCCGCCGACCTCGCGCAACGCCTTGAACATCACCACAAGCGTGCCCAGTGCGCTGGAGTCGATGAACCCCACTCCGGCCAGATCCACCACCACCTGCCGGTCGCCGGCGTCGATCACCTGCTGCAGGCTGTCGCGCAGCTGCGGGGAGGTCGCCATGTCGAGATCTCCACTCACCTCGACGACGGTGCACCCCCGCCCCGGCCGAGCCGACAACAGCAGATCCACAACAGCCTCCCAGCGCGGACGATTCGCACCCCACCCTATGGGTCCGGCGGCAGAACCGCCGCAGACGGCTCGCGTCGAGGCGGTGCCGTGGCCGTTTCGGCACAGCCCCACCGACGCTGGCGTGCAATTCCGGAGTCACCTCGCGGGGCCGGCCGGCGAGGTGGCGATGTGGGCTCGCTGTAGGCGGTGAGCCCCCGCGTCACCGACTACAGCGATACGCATGACGCTATCGGCACGCACCCGGCCATGGTCTTGAGGAAAGCTGTATCGTGTTCCGGTTGCCCGCACCCGTCTGGGCTGGGAAAGTGCCTGTCGTTCGGCGATGGCGGCAACGAAAGCGGCAAATTCGGCCCGGAAACTGCCGCATCGAGGTCGGCGGTGGGGGACATCCGAACGTGAGCAGCCCGGTGCAGCCCGATGGCGACAATCCGCAGGCGATCGGTGACATCCTGCGGACCCGGCGCACCTCGTTGGGGTTGACGCAGGCGGATCTCGCCCGGCGGGCGGGCATCAGCGTGCGTTCGGTGCGCAATCTGGAACGCGGCTGCGGTGGCTCTGCGCGGCCGCAGACCTTGCAGCGGCTGGCGTCAGCCGTCGGACTCAGCGATCTCGGCAGTCCCGTGCCGCGACCGCGTCGCGGTGGGATCCACATCACCGTCCTCGGTCCGCTGGCGGTGCACCACAACGGCCGCGAGGTGCCGATCCACTCCCTGATGCAGCGTCGGTTGCTCGGACTGCTCGCGCTGCACCCCGCGCAGTTGGTGCCCACGGCCGACATCGTCGAGGTGCTCTGGGCCGGTCGTCCGCCGGCTACTCATCCGAACCTGATCCACGGGTACGTGGGCGCGCTCCGCAAGAGCCTGGAGCCGGAACGGGAGTCCCGATCGAGCTGGAACGTCGTCGTCACCGGCGTCAACGGCTACCGACTGGCCCTGGACCGCGACCAGATCGATCTGGCCCGGTTCGACGAACTGGTGAAGCGGGCTCGCGGTCAAAGCCGGCGCGAAGACGCGTACGACGACTACGAGCAGGCGTTGCAGTGCTGGCGCGGACCTGTCGACCCGGCGATCCACCACCATCCCGCCGCGGTGGCGGCCGCCCAACAGCGGATCGTCGCGACCCTGGCCTTCGCCGATCTGGCGATCGATCTCCGGCGCTACGACGCGGCGGTGCGCTGGCTCGACCCGTTGAGTCGTGAGGAGCCCCTGCACGAAGGGTTGCACGCCCGTCTGCTGCTGGCCCTGGCCGGCTCCGGTCAGCAAGCCGAGGCGCTGCACCACTTCGCCTCCGTCCGGGCGCGTATCGTCCAGGAGCTCGGGGTCGAGCCCGGGCCTCAGCTGACCGACGCGCACCTGAGGGTCCTCCGCCAGGAGTTGCCCGGTGGGCCGGCGGGCCGGCCCGCACCCAGGAGAGACACCGCTCAGCGCGCGGACGTCACCCCCTTCGAGCTGCCGGCGGCTACCTCGTTCCTGGTCGGTCGCACCCAGGCCCTGCGGGGCCTGAACCGGCTGCTGCCCGGCACCGTGGACGGGCGGCCGGCAGCCGCGATCGCGGCGATCTCCGGTGGCCCCGGCACCGGGAAGACCGCCCTCGCCGTGCACTGGGCGCATTCGGTGCGTGAGCACTTTCCGGACGGACAGCTGTACGTGAACCTCCGTGGGTTCCATCCGACCGGGCCGGTCGTGTCCGCGCACGAGGCCATGCGGACCTTCCTGGAGTCCCTCGGCGTCGCACCGCGACGCATCCCGCAGAGCCAGGAGGGGCGGGTCAACCTCTACCGGAGTCTGCTGGCTGATCGGCGGGTCCTGGTCGTGTTGGACAATGCCCGCGACGCCGAGCACGTGCGGCCGCTGCTGCCCGGCGGTGTCGGTTCCGCCGCCGTGGTGACCAGCCGCAACAGGTTGACCGGGCTGGTCGCGGTCGAGGGTGTCACGCCTGTCGGCCTGGAGGTGCTGAGCCCTGAGGAATCCCGTGAGCTGGTGAGTCGTCGTCTCGGTGCCGCCCGACTCGCGGCCGAGCCCGACGCCGCCGCCGAGATCGGCCGCCTCTGCGGTCACCTCCCGCTGGCGCTGGCGATCCTGACCGCCCGGGCGACCGTCCAGGCGGATCTCCCGTTGGCCTCCTTCGTCGCGCACCTGCGCGCGGAACGCGACAGACTGGATGCGCTACGGGGCGACGAGACGACGATCGACATCCGGGCGGTCTTCTCCTGGTCGTACGGCGTGCTGAGCTCAGCTGCCGCCCGCCTGTTCCGCCTGCTCGGCGCCCATCCCGGTCCGGACATAAGCGTCGAGGCCGCGGCGAGCCTGGCCGGCTGCCCGGTCGACCAGGTGCGTGCGCCGCTCGCCGAACTGGTGCGCGGCAGCCTGATCGAGGAAGCAGCACACGACCGGTACACGCTGCACGACCTGTTGCGGATGTACGCGTTGGAGTTGGCCGGCGCGGTGGACACCGCGACCGACCGGCGTGCCGCCACTCGACGGATGATCGACCACTACCTGTCCGGCGCCATCGGCGCCAGCGGGGTCCTCGACCCGCACCGCGAGGCCACCATGCCGGGGCACCCGCCGGTCGGGCACCGACACTTCGACAGCCCGGCCCAGGCGACTGCCTGGTTCGCTGCGGAACAACAGAATCTGTTCGCCGCGCAGGCCGTGTCGGCGGAGGCGGCCGTCCGGGACACGTCGACAGGTGCCGGCATGGACGACCGGACGTGGTGGCTGGGCTGGGCGCTCGCGGGTCACCTGCAACGGAGCGGACACTGGCAGCAGTGGGCGGACACTCAGCTGATCGCACTGGAGGCAGCCCGCCGGCTCGGGGATCTCCAGCGTGAGGCGTACGCCCACCGCAACATCGGGCTCGCGCACGCCCACACCGGCGACTTCGAGAAGGCGACGGCGTACTACCGGCGCGCCCTGGGCCTGTACGAACAGATCGGTGACCTGGCCGGCGCGGCGTCGACGCACCTGAACCTGGGCTGGGTGGCCGACCGCCGCCAGCGGTTCACCGAGGCGCTGCACCACGCGGAACAGGCATTGACGCTCTACCGTTCGGCGCGGCACCCGGCCGGCGAGGCGGACTCACTCAACACGATCGGCTGGTACCAGATCCAGTTGGGCGATCATCGGTCGGCGCTCGACCTGTGCCGGCAGGCGCTGGCGGTGCAACAGGCGATCGGCGACCGGCGAGGCCAGGCCGACACGTGGGACAGTTTGGGCTACGCACACCACCACCTCGGTGACCATGAGCAGGCACTCGCCGCCTACCGGCAGGCCCTGGCGCTCTACAGTGAGGCGACGGACCGGTACCACGAATCGCTGGTGCTGAACCACATGGGCGACACGAACCGCGCGGCCGGCGACGTGACGGCGGCCCGGGACCTCTGGCGGGAGGCGCTGCGGATCCTCGACGAACTCGGCCACGCCGAGGCCGCCGACGTCCGCGACAAGCTGTCCGAGCTAGCGCCGTCCCGGTCCGTGCCAGGTGGCGACGACCAGGCCGGCTCCGCCCGCGACGACGCCCACGCGGGCGACGCTTGGGGCGGCCGATAGCGCCGCCGGCAGGTGTGGTCGGGACGGTGGTGGCCGGCGCCCCGCGCCGGCCAGGCGGCTTCAGTCGCGCAGGGCGCGTTCGAAGACCAGGCGGTTCGTGCGTACGTACCTCACGTCGTTGAGGTACTGGATGTGGTGTCCGTCCGCGAGGTGGCCGGCGAAGGCGGCGTTGCCGGCCGCGGCCTGGGCCTGCATGAAGTCGACAAGTGCCCGTAACCGGGCGACGGTCACGTCGACCAGACCGGCTCGGGCGCTGTCGTCCAGCCCGTAGCTGTCGCAGAACGTCCGTAACCGGGCGGCCTGTTGTTCGGTGGTTCCGAAGCCGTCCGTGTTCTCCGGCGCCGTCATCGGCACCCATCGGTAGGCCGCGTAGGCGACATCCCAGATCCGGGGTCCGGGCTGCGCATGGTCGAAGTCGATGATACCCACGACGCGGTTGCCGTCGAGCACGCAGTTGTGCGGCGCGTAGTCACCGTGACAGATGACCTCGACCGGTTCGGTCGCCGCCACCTGCCAGCCGTCGCGTGGCGCCCGCCGCGCGTACTCGGTCGTCGCGTCGTGGTACGCCCTGAGCAGCGTGGCCGCACTTTCCAGCGCCTCGATCGAGGCCGCCGCGGCGGTGGGCGGATAGTTCGACACCTCGCCGGGCAGGAAATCGAGGATCTCGAAGCCGGGCTCGCTCGTGTCGCGTACCCGGGGTGCCGCCGTGAAGCCCTCGGTGGCGAGCTGCCGCAGCAGTTCGTGGACCCGGGTGGACCAGGGCCCGGTGGGGCGGCGCACCGTGTCGCCGATCCGAACGACCTCGTTGACGCCGCCGCCCGTCAGGATCTCCCGCTCGACCATCCGCCACTCCGCTGCGTCGACGTCCGACCACCGTCCGGCCGCGTCGCACCAACACGCGTCGACGACCGAAGCTGACAGTACGACGATACGAAGCCGTTTCGGCCGTTGCTGACCGGCAGGCGAGCGGCTGCGCCGAACCCGGCCGGCAGAGCAGGGACCAATGCGCAAACAATAGTTTGCGCAAATGATTGTTTGTGTTAACGTCGGGCCATGTCCACCTCGCTGGCGGCACCCGCCCCGGAGCTCGACTCCGCCTTCGCCGCTCTCGGTGACCCCGTCCGGCGCGCCCTGGTGACCCGTCTCGCGCGCGGTGACGCCACGGTGGGGGAACTCGCTGAACCCTTCGACCTGACTCCACAGGCGATCTCCCACCACGTCGGGGTTCTGCGGCGGTGCGGCCTCATCGAGCAGCGGCGCGAGGGCACCAGGCGTCCCTGCCGGCTCAGCGTCGACAAGCTGTCCATGCTCGGCACGTGGATCGACGACCAACGCCGGATCTGGGACGACCGGCTCGACGCGCTTGAGCGGCACCTCGTCGACAAGGAGGCGGTCCGATGACCGCCAGCTCGCAACTGCACGGCGACGAGCTGATCGCCAGACGCCACCTCCCGGCCGAGCCCGAACGCGTCTGGGTCGCCTTCACCTCACCGGCGGGCATCGCAGCGTTCTGGGGCGGTTCGCACGCCACCGTTCCGCCCGAGTCGGTGCTCGTCGACCTGCGTCCCGGCGGGGAGTTCGCGCTCGACACCCGCGCGCCGGACGGCACCACCCGCCGGCTCCGGTTCGTCTACGTGAGCGTCACCGCACCGCACGAGCTCGTGTTCGACGAACCGCTGACCGGGCTGCGGACAACAGTCAGCGTCAGACCCGCTGCCGGCGGCACGGATCTCACCGTGCACCAACGTCGGCTTCCCGTTGAGCTTCGGACGACCCAGGCAGCCGAAGGGCTCGCCTCGATCCTCGACGCGCTGGCGGCCCACCTGCGACACCCCGATGCGACCCCAGGACGGAGCACACCATGACCCGGCAGACCCAGCGCGACCTCGTCGCCGACTACCTCGAAGGCTTCCGGACGAGTGACCACCCGCGAATCCTCGCCACCCTCACCGACGACGTCGAGTGGGTCATCCACGGTCACCGGACCACCCGAGGCAAGGCCGAGTTCGACAGCGAGATCGAGAACCCGGCGTTCACCGGCAGCCCCGAACTCGACGTCCACCGCGTTCACGAGGACGGCCCGGTGGTCATCACCACCGGCGAGGGGCGCGGCACCAGCGTCGAGCACGGGCCGTTCCGGTTCGCCTTCAACGACCTGTTCACCTTCCGCGACGGCCTGATCGCCCGCGTCGATTCCTACGTCGTCCCGCTTCCCTGAGACGGCCCCTCCGGCCCGGCGACGTCCGCCAGCGATCCGGCGACGGCGGACGGGCTCATCCGCCGTCGCGTCCCGCAGGCATCCGGGCGGTGCCCTGCGCCAGCAGCCACGGCAGGCGGGCGGTCCGGTCACGGGCGTCACCGAGCACCCTCACCAGCACGATGCTGTCCCGCACCCGCAGGACGGCCCGCTCGCCGGACGCGTACGCCTCGTCGCCGATGCCGGGCAGCTCCCGCCCCCGGGAGTTGAGCCGCCAGACCCACTGCGCCGCCGCCCCGCTCAGCGTCGCGACCGCCAGGACGGGCCGACCGTCGCCGGCCGCACGGAACTGGACACCCGTCACTGGGCCGGGTAGGTCGAGTCGTTCGGCGGGCCGCACCGGCAGCCCGAGCGCCTGTCCGACCTCGTCCACCGTGAACAGCTCCGCCGGCCCGCGGGCCGCCTGCGTCGAACCGGCCCGCCCACCGCGTTCGGCCACCGGGGTACGCGTCTGGTCGGTCCCGATCGGCTCGACCGACCCTCGGGAGCGGCCGTGGCCGACGACCGAGAAGGCGACCACCCGCCGGGTCCACGGGCGGACCCGGATCGTCACGATGTCCCCGTCGTGGCAGTCGCCGGCCCACTGGCTGGGCAGGCCCCAGGCGGTGGTCCGGTCGCCGCTGCCGTCGTCCACCGCCAGGTAGTGCAGCCACGGTCGGGCCGGCCGGTCGTCGCCCTGGCCCGTCGTGCGCCACACCTCCAGCCACAGCACCTCGCCGGTGACGGTTCGCTCCGTGACGAGGTCCGCGACGCCGCGTACCAGGGTGTGGCCGCCGGACACCAGCAGCACGAGGCCCACCACGACGATGCCGTCGGCCACGAACGCGAAGACCCGCTCCGCCTGGTCGGCCGAGGTGGGCACGAGGTCGAAGGCGACGCCGAAGACCTTCAGCAGGAACCCGCCCACCGCGATGCTGATTGCCGCGCGTAGCAGCAGCTTCGGCAGCGTCTGGCCGTAGCGGGCGGAGAAGCGCGGATAACGTACCCGGACCCGATGCCACGTGTCGCCGTACGACGACCAGAGCAACCGACGGTCGCCCATGCCGAGGTCGAGGACCGTACTGGTCCGTCGGGTGGCGCCGACGGCCGCGCCGTAGCTCAGGTAGCGGTCCCAGATCGCCACCGACGCCGGGGGCAGTTCGTCGAACTGCTCGTGTCCGCGCAGCCAGTCCCGGACCCCGAGCCAGCGTGCGGCCACCTGACGGCCGAGGGGCGTGTCGCGTTCGCCGGGTGACAGTCCGGCGATGGCGGTGAGCGCGGCGAAGGTTGCGGTTCCGGCCTCGATGGCCAGGTTCTCCTCCGCCTGATGCCAGATGCTGTAGTGCCAGACGACGATGCCGATGGCCACTCCGACGACCACCGCGGCAGCAGTCAACAGGCTGGTCACGGTGGGGCCGAAGCGCCGCCGGGACAGCCCGGCGGCCCGGGCGTCCGCGACCACCTGCGCGCGCAGCCGCCGGTTCCACGTCTTCGCCTGCGCCCGGTCGCGGAAGGTCAGCGCGGTCAGGGGTACCACGCCGTCGACCGCCAGCCCGCGCACCCGGTCGAGCACCCGGCGTTCGTACGGCCGCAGCCCACTGTCGTCGGGTGGTGTCGGCGGCAGGTGCAGCGTGGTCCGCATCGGATCGTCGTCCGGCTGACGCAGCTCGACGAAGCCACGGGCGGCAAGGTCGAGCAGCGTCGCCTCGGCCGCGTCCTCGGTCACCGACCACCGGCTGACCAGCAGGCTGACCACGGCGGGTGGTTCGGTACCGAGTTCCATGGTGGCCGGCGCGGGCGTCGGACTGGCCGGCCGGGTGAGCACGCGGACCAGGCCGTACGCGGCGAACCAGCCGGCGAGGGCGACCGCGCTCACCACCAGGTCGAGAAGCAGTCGGGGGTCCACCGGGCGCCTCGTCAGGAGCGCACCTGGACGGCGGCACGTTCCCCGTCGAGGGCCTCGAAGTAGTCCATCGGCCGGAAGCCGCCCAGCCCGGCGATGAGGTTGCTCGGGACGGACTGCGTACTTGTGTTGTACGTCTGGACGGCGCTGTTGTAGAACTGTCGCGCGTAGGCGATCTTGTCTTCGGTTCGCGCCAGTTCACCTTGGAGGACCGCGAAGTTCTGGTTCGCCTTGAGGTCCGGGTACGCCTCCGCCAGCGCGAACAGCCGACCGAGCGACTGGGTCAGGGCGTCCTCGGCTCCCGCGCGGGCGGGCAACCCGGGCGCTGCGGCGGCGGCGATCGCGCCGTCGCGGGCGGCCAGCACCGCCTCCAGCGTGCCGCGCTCATGTGCCGCGTAACCCTTGACCGTCTCGACCAGGTTGGGGACCAGGTCGTACCGGCGCTTGAGCTGGACATCGATCTGTGCCCACGAGGCCTGC
Organism: Micromonospora sp. NPDC049891; assembly: GCF_040660295.1. Taxonomy (NCBI): domain Bacteria; kingdom Bacillati; phylum Actinomycetota; class Actinomycetes; order Micromonosporales; family Micromonosporaceae; genus Micromonospora; species Micromonospora sp. NPDC049891. The sequence goes on along the minus strand of NZ_JBFAML010000007.1, from coordinate 90,483 downwards.
ACCTGGTTGCGTTGGCGGATCAGGCGGTTGTAGGCGGCAAGTGCCCAGCCGATCATCACCGCCACCAGCAGGCAGAACAGCCCTCCGGCGGCCAGGATGAAACCGGTCTGCACCCGAACTCCCCGAATCCGTCCCGTGGACGACGACCATGGCTGATCGCCGCCGGCGTCCCCGACTGGCACGAGCATGGGGACACCGGCGACCGGCCGCAATCAGGCGAACGGTTGGCGCCCCGCCGGCGGCGGCGTTCAGCCGAGCTGTTGGGCCAGGCCGACGATGATGTCCTCGGGGCCGCGCAGGTAGCAGAGCCGGTAGCTGTCCTCGTACTGCGCCAGTTCACCTACCAGTTCGGCCCCGTGGGTGCGCAGGCGGGCGATGACGTCCTCGATGTCGTCGACGGCGAACATGATGCGACGGATGCCGAGGGTGTTCGCCGGTGCGTTCCGCGGCTCGGGGCTGATCGCCTTCGGCGTGTGGAACTTCGCCAGCTCGATGCGGCCGTGGCCGTCGGGGGTCCGGAGCATCGCCACCTCCTGCCGGACGTCGTCGATCCCGATCACGCGCTCCACCCAACGCCCCTCGATCGGTGCCCTGCCCTCCAGTTCCAGGCCGAGTTCGACGAAGAACGAGATGACCCTGTCGAGGTCGTCGACAACGATCAGGACGTTGTCCAACCGCTGGATCGCCATGTTTGGTCTCCTTGCAGATGATGCGGCCACTGCGGCCGCTGACCGGCCGCCCCACCGGCTCAACGGCGTAGTGCCAGGTTGAGCCGGGCGGCCTGTCGCGTGAGATGGTCACGTTCGGGAAGGCTGGGCGCCGACCGGGCGGCTTCGGCGTAGAGCCGCGCCGCGGTCGCCAGGTCACCGGCCCGCTCGTGCAGGTGGGCGGCGACAGCGCTGTACCGGGGCAGGCCGTGGTCGAGACCCGCCAGGGCGGCCAGGCCGGCTCGTGCTCCGTCGGCCTCGCCGACCGCGACGGCCCGGTTGAGGCGAGCCACCGGGTTGTCGGTGAGGCGCACCAGTTCGTCGTACCACTCGACGATCTGCACCCAGTCGGTCTCCTCGGTCGTGCGGGCGTCGGCGTGCAGCGCGGCGATGGCAGCCTGGGCCTGGTATTCGCCCAGGCGGTCGCGGGCCAGGGCGTTCTGGAGCACCTGCACGCCCTCGGCGATGAGGCGGGTGTCCCAGAGGCTGCGGTCCTGTTCGGCCAGCGGCACCAGCCGGCCGCCGGCGGCCGTCCGCGCCGCCCGACGGGCGTGGTGCAGCAGCATGAGCGCCAGCAGGCCCGCCACCTCCTCGTGCCGGATCCTCGCCGTCAGCTGGCGGGTGAGCCGGATCGCCTCCGCGGCGAGGTCGACGTCGCCGGAATAGCCCTCGTTGAAGACCAGGTAGAGCACGCGCAGCACGGTGGCGACGTCACCGGGCTGGTTGAACCGGACTCCCGCGACGGTCCGCTTGGCCCGGCTGATCCGCTGAGCCATCGTCGACTCCGGCACCAGGTAGGCCTGGGCGATCTGGCGGGTGGTCAGGCCGCCCACCGCCCGCAGCGTCAACGCGACCGCCGAGGCCGAGGTCAACGACGGGTGCGCGCACAGGAAGTACAGCGCGAGCGTGTCGTCCACCGGCTCGCCCGGGCCGGGCGCGGGTTCGGCCTCCACCAGCACCTCGCGCCGCCGCCGGGAGGTGTCCGCGCGGGCCGCGTCGAGGAACTTCCGCCAGGAGACCGCGACCAGCCAGCCCTTGGGGTCGCGCGGCGGGTCGGTCGGCCACACCCGGACGGCCTCGACAAGCGCGTCCTGCACGGCATCCTCGGCCGTCGCGAAGTCGACCCCGCGACGGACGAGGACGCCGATCACGGCAGGAGTAAGGGCACGTAGTACGGCCTCCTCCACCGTGCGTCACTCCGCTATGGTCGGCGGCGCGGTCAGGAACGGGCGTACCTCGAGCCACTCGTGGAGCGGCTTCCCGCCGACGCCCGGTGCCGCGGACAACTCGCCGGCCAGCTCCAGCGCCCGCTCGTAACTCTCGACATCGATCACCATCCAGCCGGCGATCAGGTCCTTGGTCTCCGCGAACGGGCCGTCGGTGACCGGCGGTCGCCCCTCGCCGTCGTACCGGACGAACGTTCCCTCCGGGGAGACTGCCTGAGCGTCGACGAACTCACCGGTGTCTTCGAGTCGCGCGGCGAAATCGTGCATGTACTGCACGTGGGCCGAGATCTCCTCGGGCGTCCATTTGTCCATCGGCACGTCGGTCAGCGGGGTGGGGCCGCCACGGTAGTGCTTGAGCAGCAGGTACTTGGCCATCGGATGCTCCTTGTCAGGTACGGGCCATTGTGGCCGCGTTCGCAGCAGGGACGGAGCCCGACCCGGCTTCTCGACATGCCGCCGGGAAAAACTTCCGGCGGAGTTCCGGCGGCAAGGCCCCTGCGGTCAGGCCAGTACTGCCGTCACCCCGGACAGGCAGGACAGCGCCCGGGCGGTGGCCGTCGACGTGGCGGGCAGCAGCGGAGGGCGGACGAGCGGCGTCGGGATGCGCCCCTGGGCGTGCAGCACCGCCTTGACAACCGCGGGGTTGGGTTCGGCGAACAGCGCGGCCGAGAGGGCGGCGAGCCGGTGGCCGAGCGGCCGGGCCCGGGCGACGTCGCCGGACCGCCAGGCCGCGACCAGGTCGGCGTAGGCGGCGGTGGCGAGGTGCGCGGAGGCGAGGATGCCGCCGTGCGCGCCGAGGGCGAGCAGCGGCGAGACGTACGCGTCCTCGCCGCACAGCACGGCGAAGCCGGGTGGCGGGTCGGCGAGGAGGGCGATCGTGTCGGCGTCGATGCCGCCGACCGCGTGCTTGAGGCCCACCAGGCCGGGCAGCCCGGCGAGGCGGCGCAGCGTGCCGGCGCGGAGCTGCTGCCCGGTGCGGTACGGAACGTGGTACGCGACAAGCGGCACGGGGGAGTCCTCGGCCAGCCGGGCGTAGTGCGCGAGTACCGCCTCCTCGCCGGGGCGTAGGAACGGCGGGACCAGGCAGAGTGCCGCCGTGACCTCGGGTCGCTCGGCGAGGGCCCGCAGTTCCTGCTCGGTGTGCGCGCCGACCAGGAGACCGGCCCGGTGCTCCCGGCAGGCAGCCGCGAGCGCGTCGACGACCGTCTGCTGTTCGACGGCGCTGAGGGCGTGCGGCTCGGCTGTGGTGCCGAGGGCGACCAGACCGACCGCGCCGGCCGTCAGCATCTCGTGGGCGAGAGTGCTCAGCGCGTCGAGGGCGACGGCACCGTTCTCGTCGAACGGCGTGATCATGGGTACGTAGAGCCCGGCAGGTGTCATGCTGCCAGCCTCCGACAGCAGAAGGTGAAGCACCAGTTCCGGTTGCTCATCGAACACGTAAGCTGAACTGATGCTTGACGTTCGCCGGCTGCGTCTGCTGCGGGATCTGTCCCGCCTCGGCACCATCGCCGCCGTGGCCGAGGCGCACACCTACACGCCGTCTGCCGTCTCCCAGCAACTCGCCGCGCTGCAACGGGAGGCCGGTGTCGCGCTCCTGGAACGGGCCGGTCGGCGAGTCACCCTGACTCCTACCGGGGAGGCGCTGGTTCGGCACGCCGAGGTGATCCTCGCCGCGCTGGAGGCGGCAGACGCGACAGTGGCCGCCGCGCGGGGCGGGCTCTCCGGCACGGTACGCATCGGCGCGTTCCCCAGTGCCGTACGTACGCTGCTGCTGCCCGCCCTGGTCGCCCTCGGCCGCGACCACCCCGCGCTCGACCTGATGGTCAGCGAGCTGGACCCGGTCGCCGTGCCGGACGCGGTGCGCGACCGCCGCCTCGACGTGGCCCTCGTGCACGACTACGACATCGTGCCCGTCGAGCCGGATCCGGCCCTGGACTCGGTGCCACTGCTCGACGAGACGGTGTATCTGGCCGTCGGGGCGGACCGGAGCCTCACCGGCGACCCGATGCGTTCGGTACGCGACGCCGACTGGATCGTGGGCAGCCCGGGCACGCTCTGTCACTCGGTGACCCTGCACGCGTGTGAGCTGGCCGGCTTCCGTCCGACCGTCCGGCACCACGCGGACGACTTCACCGCGGTGCTCGCCCTGGTCGCCGCCGGTCAGGGCGTCGGGCTGGTACCCCAACTGGCCGTCGGGTGGCCGCCCACCGGGGTGGCCCTCGTACCCCTCACCATCCGACGGCGTACCCGGATCACCTACCGGCAGGGGGCGGGTGGACATCCCGCGGTCGCCGCGAGCGTCGCCGCGCTGCGGGCCGCCGCCCGGGACCTGCCCGCCGGGCAGCTGGCCGGGACCTGAGCTGACGCCGCCCCCGTACCCGCCGTCAGTCCCCGTCCAGAGTTCCTGGACGGGGACCGGCGGGCTCAGACGCTCGACGAGAAGGTCGAGCTGAACGCGACGTCCTGCGGACGGCCGACGTTGCTGAAGCAGGCGACCGGCACCACCGCGTCGCTGCCGAACTGCGCCCACAGCTCCTGGACGGTGCAGTACGACGAACCGTCACCGATCGCGGTCACCTGCGCGGTGGTGCTCTTCTCGTGCAGGGCCGGATACTTGACGACGAAGGTGCCGGGGCCGGTGGGACCGAAGCCGTTGGCGCCGACGCCGAGCGGGTACGAGTAGTTCGTCGGGCCGGCGAACGGCGTCGCGAGGTACCCGAAGTGCTTCGGCGGGCCGAACGACGCGTAGACCGAGCGCTCCCGATGCAACGACACGGTGAAGTCGCTGTTCATCAACGCGCCGGTGACCGGATCGTGGCAGGCGACGTAGACCACCGCGTCCGGGCCGGCCGCACCCCAGCGGAGGATCTTGCAACGGCGCGGTTGTGCGTTCGGCTGCTGGGCGGTCACCTGCACGTTCCCGGACAACACGCCGGCCGGCGCACCGACCGCCGGAAAGCGCACGTCGTAGATGCCCACCGCGACGTTGGCGACGGTGACGGGCGCACCTGTCGAGTTGTACGACTGGGCGAGGGCGTTGGACAACACCTGCGCCGAGGCGTACGCGCCGACGCCCGCCGGCAGGATGCCGGAGCTGACCGTCCACAACACGGTGAACGGGGTGTCGGCCGGGGTGCCGCCGGGCCGGAAGCACTGCACGTCGACGATCTCGTCGGTGCCCGAACTGCCCCACCGCACGAGCTGGCAGAAGCGGCCGTCCTTCGCCACCGCGGTGACGTGCGCGTTGCCCCGGGAGCCCAGGCCGATGTCCGGGAACCGCACCAGGAACCGGCCGGGTGCCACCTTGCCGCCGGTGGCCACCGGCCCCGGCGCCCAGCTGCCGAACTGGTAGGCCGCGGGCAGCGGCGTCCAGATCGGCACCGCCGGGTCGTCGACGTACGCGAATCCGAAACGGTCGGCGGTGGCGGCCGTGGCCGGCGCGCCCGGGATCGACAGCGCCGCGGCCAGCATCACGGCTGTGGCGGCGGCGAGGTGACGGAGACGGAGGCGGAGAGACATGGTCCACTCCAATCGGCAGTAGTCGATGCTTGCTGTCACTGTTCCGGGCCCCGGTCAAGGTCACAGTCGGCTTGCCTACAACCGGTGGGACGGGTGCTCGGCACAAGCTTCTCCTCGGGGCTCGTCGGTGCGGCCGGCGTGTCGGCCGACCGCACATCAGATGCCGCCTCCCCGGCCGTTCTGGCAGCTCCACCCCGTGACCCCTTCACAACCTCGGTACGCGAAGAATTGGGTGGCTCATCCGCGCGCCCGGCGCAAGGATCTCGGCGTGACACTGCACCAGGGTGAGATTCCGGTCGACGAAGGTGTGGTCAGGTCGTTGGTGACGGAGCAGTGCCCACAGTGGGCACACCTGCCGCTGTCCCGGGCTGGCGCGGGCACCGACAACACCATGTACCGGCTCGGCGCGGACCTGCTCGTCCGACTTCCGCGTACCGCCGACAAGGCACCGTCGCTGCGCAAGGAACAGCGATGGCTGCCCCGGCTGGCGCCCCTGCTCGCCTGCCGGATCCCGGAGCCGCTGCACACCGGCGTACCTGGCGGCTCATTTCCGCTGCCCTGGTCGGTCTACCGGTGGATCGACGGCGACGAGGCCGGGCCGGAGACCGTCTCGGACTGGGCGGCGTTCGGCACCGACCTGGCGGCCGTGGTACGGGAGCTGCACGGCGTGGACCTCATGGGGGCGACCCGCGCGGGCGAGCTGAGCTGGTACCGCGGGGGAGAGCTGCGGGCCTGCGCGGAGTGGGTCGGCGGCGCCCTCGCCGACTGCCGTGACATCCTCGGCGCCGAGGTCGACGTCGAGCTGCTGGAACGGCTGTGGCAGACGGCGCTGACCCTGCCCGAGCCGTGCGGGCCGCAGGTGTGGCTGCACGGCGATCTCCGGCCCACGAACCTCCTGGTACGACACGGCAGGTTGCACGCGGTGATCGACTTCGGTGCCCTGTCGGTCGGCCTGCCTGATGCCGAGCACGCCCCGGTGTGGGATCTGCCGCCCGAGGCGCGCCACGCGTACCGAAACACCGTCGACGTCGACGACTCGACCTGGCTACGTGCCCGCGCCTGGGCGATCGCCGTGGCCGCCAGCGGTATCCCGTACTACCAGCACAGCTACCCGGCGTTCGTCGCCGAGTGCCGCGCCCGCCTCCAGGCGATCCTCACCGACGAGGGCACGTCGTGACCGGCCGGTGCCGAGCGGACGAGCGGCTACGGCACGGTGGGCGCGGGGTGCCGCAGGCGCAGGTCTCCGGCGGCTACGACCTCTGAGCGCCGGGACGGTACGTCGGTCGGCCCGGCCGGCGTGACGGGTGGGTGGACCGCCGGGGATACGGTGTCATCGATGCCGCGTTCGAGGACGTCCAGGATCCTGCCCGCCGCCATGGTGGGGCTGCTGGTCGCGACCATGCTCGTCGGCGACCGGGGCAGGGGCGGTGCGCCGCGGCTGCGCCTGGACGTGGCGCCGGCCGTCGCGCTCGCCGACGAGCCGCTCCGGCTACGGGTGAGTGGCCTGGCCGCGCGGGAACGGGTGGTGGTCAACGCCGAGGCACTGGATCACGCGGGGCGCTTGTGGCGTGCGGAGGCGACGTTCGTCGCCGACACCAACGGTGTGGTGGACGTGTCCCGGGACGCCCCTGTCGACGGCTCCTACTCGGGCGTGGACCCGATGGGTCTGTTCTGGTCGATGGATCCGCTGGACGGCGAGGCCTCCTACTTCGCGCCGGCCTGGCCACACGTACAAAGTGACTTCCCGGTCCGGCTGTCGGCCGTGGCCGACGAGCGAGAGCCGGCCGCCGTCACCGTACGGCGGGACTGGGCGGCGGGCGAGGTCTCGTTCACCGAGCTGACCACGGAGGTGGACGGAGTTCGCGGGTTGCTCGTCCTCCCGCCGCCGGGGACGCCTCGGCGGGCAGCAGTGCTGTGGTTCGGTGGCTCGGAGGGCGGCGTCGGCGGGCTGTACGACGCGCCGTTGCTCGCCTCCCGGGGGCACCCGGTGCTGTGTCTGGGTTACTTCGGAGCGTCGGGACTGCCGGACAGCCTGCACGACATCCCGCTGGAGTACTTCGTCACCGCCGCCGAACTCCTCGCCCCGCACTCCGGTGGCGAGGTGGCGGTGACCGGCTACTCGCGCGGCACCGAGGCTGCGTTGCTGCTGGCACAGGAGCGTCCCGACCTGGTCCGCGCGGTCGTCGTCTACGCACCGAGCAGCGTCGTCCATCCCGGTTACCCGTACTCGGGAGCGCCCGCCTGGACCTACCGTGGCCGACCCGTGCCCACCGGCCGGATACCTGTCGACCGGATCGACGGACCGGTACTGGCCATCGCGGGTGAGGAGGACCAGCTCTGGGACGCGCCGACCTACGCCGCCGAGCTGCTGCTGGCCCTCGGTGGCCCACCCCACCGTGTGCTGCTCTACCCGGACGCCGGCCACGGTGTGGGCACCTTCCCGTACCTGCCGTCGAAGACGGTGCATCAGGGGCGCACCGGCGAGCAGACACACGGCGGGTCCCGGGCGGGTGACGCCGCCGCCCGCCGGGACGGGTGGTCCGAGGTGCTCAACTTCCTCGCCACCCTTTGACCGCCGGGAGCCGACCCCGGTCGGATCGGCTCTCCGGGCGGTCAGCGGGGCGTCCGGGTCTTCGGCAGGTCGAACTGGTCGGCGCGGCGGCAGTCACGCTGGTTGCCGATGGCGTCGGGGCCCAACCGGTCGAGCACCTCCCGGGCCCGTTGGCGGCCCAGGTTCCAGGCGTGCCAGGGGTCCGGCTCGGCCAGATCGTCGGCGATCCAGCTGAGCGTGCACCGGCGGACCGGATCGGGCAGGGTGGACAGGGCGGGAGTGGCGTCGGCGGAGAGCGCCCGCAGATACCAGGCGTCGATCCGGCCGGTCTGCTCGTACCGGGCGATGTTGCGGCGGGCCGCGTAGTCCTCCGGGTTCAGCGCCGCCAGGCTCAGCAGCATCACCACCGCGAGGGCCGCGGTCAGTCGCGGGATCCAACCGCCGCGCCAGCGTACGCCGGCCACCAGGATCATCAGGAACACGGCACCGAGCAGCAGTTCGAACGCCATCACGAAGATCCGCTCGCCGGTGAAGCTGTAGACCTTCTGGTAGGTGTACATCCGGGACAACGCCGACACCACGATGACCACGCTCAGCGCGCTGAGCAGGCCCAGCAGGATGCTCAGCAGCAGCCGGTCCGACGGCCGGTCCCGACGTGCCCACCTGGTCACGCCGCCGAGCACCGCCAGGGCCAGCACGGTCACCACGACCAGTTGCCAGAACCCGCTGCGGGCGTACTCGGCGTAGCTGAGGCCGGTGGTGTCCAGCACATGCCGCTGCCCGCCGAAGAGCACTGTGAACTGCACGGCGACGAAGCCGCCGAACAGCGCGGTCAGGGCGGCGATCGGCGGCGCCCACTCGACGAGCCCGATACTGCGGGCGCTCGGGCGGTCCACCGAGGACAGCTCCGGCGGCGCGGCGATGGTGTAGACGGCGGCCACGGCGATCAGGGCACCGACGGCGGCCAGGAACAGCCAGCGGAACACCCCGCTCACGCTGATCTCCGGGATGAGGGCACCGAGCACCTGGGAGAAGGCGGCATCGGCGGAGGAGAGCAGCGCCCCGAACACGACTAGGACCACAAGCGTGGTGACGACCGAACCGACGATCCGGCTGGTGGTCCGGGGTTCGCCGGGCGCCCGGACGTGGGCCCGTACCCACGGCAGCCCGCGTAACGCCGCGATCGGGGTGGCCACCAGGCTGAACAGGATCGACCGGATACGCCGTCCACCGACTATCGCCAGTGCCGTGCAGGCCAGCGCGCCCAGCACGCAGAACGTGACGAGCCACCAGGCGTTGCGGAGGCCGAGAACCGCGAGCAGCGCCAGGGCCGCCCCGGCCCAACCGGCCCGGATCCACCGCTCCGGCCGGGGCAGGTCGGCGAGGTGCTGCCGCACCGCGACGGCGACGCCGGCGGCGAGGACCAAGTAGCCGAGAAACCAGCCGATACCGGTACGACCCAACGGCACGAACGTGGCCACGCCGAGCGCCCCGGCCAGGACGGCCAGCGGGGTGGCCAGGTTCCGGGCCGGTGCCGGCCCGGGCCACACCCGGTCGAAGAACGACTGCTGCGGTGGCAACGGCCGGAACGGGTACGGGCCGGACGGCCGGTAGCCGGGCATTGTCGACGGCGGACCGGGTGGACCCGCCGGGGCCACCGGCCCGGTCCGGTCACCGGTCGTCGGCCCACCCGCCGGCGTGCCGACCGTGGTGGTGCTGCCGACAGCGGTCGTGGCCACTGTCTGCCCGGCGGCCGCCGGGCTGCCGGCTGTCACGCGGTCAACAGTTGTACTGGCGGGCGTCGTGATGGCGGCTGGCGTCGTGGGCTGTTCCGTGGCCGGGTCCTGCACCTGGCGTACGGCCTGGGTGTCGGCAGGCCCGGTGGTGGAAAGGCCCTCCGACTGCGTGGCCGTGCGTTGCGTCGGGGGCGTGGGACTGGCCGGGCGCACGCCTTCCGGCACCAGGGGCAGGAAGATGGCGTAACCCTGGGTGCCGGGCGGGACGGTGACCGGAATCGCCCAGGCGGGCTGGTCGGCCGGCCCGGGCCAGGCGATGGGTGCCATCCCGTCCGTGGGCGGCATGACCAGCAGACGGGGTGCCGTCGCAGCCGGCTTGGCGGCAGCCTCGGGACCGGCTGCGACGGGAAGCTCGACCGGTTCCCCGGTGCTCGGGGAACCGTCGACGGGTGGCGGCTCGGACACCGCGCCCTCCTAGATCGACATGTGTGCCGTCACTCTAGGGCCGGTCACGCGGTCAGGTTGTCCCGCCGCCGACCTACGCGGTGCCGGTACCGCGGCCACGGTCGTCGAGGACCAGCGGGGCGCGGCCGCGCACCGCGTACCGGACGTGGGTGACCTGCGGGCTGGGGATCACCCGGTCGGCGGTGAGCTCGATCGCCTCGAAATCGTCGAGCCCCAGGTCGTCGAAGAGCCGTAGCCCGGCGCCGAGGACGACCGGCACCACGTGCAGCTCCAACTCGTCGAGCAGCCCCGCCCGCAGCACCTGGCGGACCAGGCTGCCGCCGCCGGCCACCGCGACGTTCCGGCCACCGGCCGCGGCCCGGGCCTGTGCCACCGCGCTGGCCAGTCCGTCGGTGACGTAGGTGAAGCTGGTGCCACCCTGACGGTGCAGCGTCGGGCGGGGTCGGTGGGTCACCACGAAGACCGGAGCGCGGAACGGTGGTTCGTCGCCCCACGGCACCTCACCACCGTCGGCCATCCGGCGACCCATCACGTACGCGCCGGCCGCGGCGAACGACTCGGCGATGATCTCGGAGTCGGCGTCGTGCCGGCCGCCGGCGAAGCCCTGCCGCTCGCGCCACGCCATCGCTTCGGTGGCCCACCGGGTCACCCGGAAGAACCCGTGGCTCTCCGCCGACCGCAGCCAGTCGCCGTCACCGTCGTGCTGCGGGCCGGCGTAGTAGCCGTCCACCGACACCGACAGCTGGGCGGTCACCTTCGTCATGTCCGTTCCTCCCGGATCCGGCGGCACCCACATCGGGTGCCGATCCACCTGTGGATCGGAGCCGGACCTGTCGCTTCTACCGGATTCGAAGGTGACCTGGGTCACTGTGCAGTGGGGCTCGGGTCGCTCACCGCGGCGGCTCGGCGCAGCAGGTACCGCCGTTCGGGTTCGCTGCCGGCGTGCTGCGCCGCTTCCCGCCACTGTGCCGCGGCGGTGGCCCGGTCGTCGGCGAGTTCCAGCAGGTGTGCCCGGACGGCGTGCAGTCGGTGGTGTCCGGCCAGCAGCCCCGACTCCACCTCGTCCAGCAGGGCCAGCCCGGCGGCGGGCCCGCGGACCATGCCCACCGCCACCGACCGGTTCAGCGTGACCACCGGATTGGGCGCGAGGCGCTCCAGCAGCTCGTACAGGGCGAGTACCTGCGGCCAGTCGGTGGCCTCGGTGGTCGGTGCCTCGACGTGCACCGCCGCGATGGCGGCCTGGATCCGGTACGGCCCCGGTGGCGAGGCGGTCAGGCTCCGCTCGACGAGCGTGCATCCCTCGTCGATCGCCTTCCGGTCCCACAGTCGGCGGTCCTGCTCCGCCAGCGGCACCAGCTCGCCGTCCGGGCCGACCCTGGCCGCGGCTCGGGCCTCGGTGAGCAGCATCAGCGCGAGCAGGCCGGCCGTCTCCCCGTCGTCGGGCAGCCGCTCGTGCAGCCGGCGGACCAACCGCAGGGCCTGCCCGGTCAGGTCGGCGCGACGTAGCTGGGGGCCGCTGCTGGCGCTGTAGCCCTCGTTGAACATCAGGTACAGCACCTGGCGTACGACGGCCAGCCGTGCTTCCCGTTCCGCCTTCGGCGGCGGTGCGAACCGGGCCCCGGCCTCCCGGAGTCGCAGTTTGGCCCGTGAGATCCGTTGCCCCATGGTCCGCTCCGACACCAGGAAGGCGGCGGCGACCTCGGCGGTGGTGAGCCCACCCACCGCCCGCAGGGTCAGGGCCAGCTGCGCGGGCGCGGGCAGCGCCGGATGGCAGCAGAGCAGGAACAGCTCCAGCAGGTCGTCGTGGGGTGCCGCGACGTCGGGCGGTGGGGCGACAAGCGCGTCGCGTGGGGTGAGGTCCAGCACCGTACGCTCGCGGCGGGTGCGGGCGGCCTCGGTGCGTACCAGGTCGACGTAGCGGCGGGCGGCGACGGTGTGCAGCCAGCCCGACGGTTGCTCGGGAACGCCGTCGAGGGGCCACCTCTCGACGGCGGCGACGAGCGCCTCCTGTACGGCGTCCTCTGCTCGGCCGAAGTCGCCGCACCGACGGACGAGGGTGGCCAGCACCTGCGGAGCGAGCCGGCGCAGCAGGTCGACGGTGGCCTCGTCGAGGCTCAGTGCTCCGCCCCGTCGCCGGCCATCAACGGCCAGATCTCGATGCCGCCACTGGCGGAGCCGAACCGCACACCCGGATACTCCCGGGCGATCTCCAACGCCCGCTGCTCGTCGTCGACGTCGACCACGAAGTACGAGCCGACGTACTCCTTGGCCTCCAGGTACGGCCCGTCGGTGACCACCGGGGTGTCGGCGATGATCCGCACCGACCGGGGTCGGGACACCAACCCCTGCACGTCGACCAACTCGCCGGAGGCCCGCAGCGCCTCGTTGAACGCGTCCACCTGACCGATCAGGGCGGTGAGATCGCCGTCCGGGAGGCTGCTCCAGATCTCCTCGTTGCCGTAGATCAACATCAGATACTTCACGTCTCGCCTCCATAAGGATCGATATGTCCGGAAACGGACAGGACGCCAGGGCTTGTCCCGACGCACTGTTGTAGCAGGTAGCGAGGCCGCGGATGGCGGGCCACATCCGATCCTCCGGCCGGGTCGGGACCGTGGGTCCCGCCGGCCGCCAGTACGGAACCCGCCGGGGCGCGTCGCCGCGCCGTCCGGCTCCGGCCCGCCGTCGCAGACTAGCCGCACCGACGGTGTTGCACCGCTGGTCGCGACGGCCAAGCCAGGAAGGAGCCGCCATGGCCGCTCCCACCGCCAACGCCTCGTTGAACTCCACCACCTACTCACCCGGCGAGCAGATGCTGCTGACCGTCAACTACGGCGACGCGGACAACCAGCGACTCACCGTGACGGTCACCGTGACCGATGCGCAGGGCAACCGCAGCGCCCCCGTCTCGGTGACCGCCGTGATCGACCCGCTCACCATCACCGTCGCCGACGATTCGGGGCGCACCTGGTCCCGGGTCTCCGACAGCGGCGCGGTGGCCGTCTTCCGGGCGGTGGCGTGATGCCGAGGGTGACAGTCACCGTGCGGGACTCCGCCAGCCGGACCGCCAGCGCCACAGTCGCCTACACCGTGCTGCCGCCCGTACTGGGCGGGTACTACCTCTCCGGCGGCGCGGACCCGACGGCCGACATGGCCGGTGGCAACTTCCGGTCGCTGACCCAGTACCGCAGCTTCGCCGACGCCTACATCTTCCCCGGCTACCAGCGGCCCTGGCTGGTGACCCTGGGCCGGGCCGGGGTGCGGCTCAACATGGTGCTCGAACTGAAGCACTACGGCGCGCCCGACACCGGGCCACAGACCTTCAGTGTGGACGGGGTGACGTACACCGTGCCGGCGCCGGCGATGACCATCCAGCAGCGGCCGGGCACGGTCTGGCCGAAGGCGTACGGCTACGGCCAGGTCCTCGCCGGGCAGTGCGACGGGTTGTTCGCCCGGGCGTTGTCGCAGTACCGGACGATGGGCTTCGGGGTGAACATCCAGCTCGCCTCCGAGTTGGACACCGATCACGAGTTCGGCACCACGGAGGCCGGCAAGGCGTACACCTGGGCCGAGTCGGACGCCCGGGCGGTGCAGGCGGTGACGTACATCGTCAACTGGTTCAGGGCCAAGGGACTGCCCCAGGACAGCACCTTCTCGGTCGGGCTCGGCGGCTTCGACCGGGACTGCTTCCGGCGCACCCACCCGGAGGCGCTGATGACGCGGCTGAACTACCTCCAGTGGAACGTCTACGCGACAAGTCCCAGCCACACCGCGCTGGAGCGGTTCCGGCGAACCAAGGACTGGGCGGTGGCCGATCTCGGCCCGGTCGCGTTGTCCCGTCCGGTGCTCATCGCCGAGTGGGGCGTCCGGGTCATCGAGATCCCCGACCAGGCGGCCTGGATCGCCACGGTGCCGCCGGCCATCGCCCGACTCAACGCCGAACGCGGCCCCCTCATCGCCCGGACGAACTACTTCAACTCCGGCTGGGGCACCCTCAGCCCGAAGGCGACCGGGCTGGCCGCGCTGCGGGCCGCGTACGCCCGGCCACCGTACGGCTGATCCCGGTACGCCGGCCCGGTCCGGTCCGGCTGCCGGACCGGACCGGCGTGCGCTGTGCGGGCCGACCCCCGTCAGGTCCGACCCGCGTGGCACCGGCTCACCGCGACGGCGGCTGGCCGAGCAGGTCGGTCATGACTTCCCGCAACTGCGGGGTGAGCGCGTGGAGAAAGTTGACGCTGCGGCACGGCTCGTGCCGGATCCAGAACTCGGCCGTCGCGCCGGTGGCGTCAGCGACGGTCAGCGTGTCGAACAGGGTCGGTTCCTCGTAGTCCGGCCAGTCGCCGCAGTTGCTGCGCTCCGCCGATCGGCCGACAGCCTGGTTGAGCACGGCCCGCAACTGGTCCGCGCCCGCGCGCCGCCGCTGCTGTCCGACCAGTTCGCCGGTCTCGCCGCGCACCTTGTACCGGCAGGCGGTGACCTCGATCAGCGGCGTCGGCAGGGCGAGGTACGGATCGCTGTTGTTGAAATCGATCCGGTCCAGTGGCCCGTCCTCCGAGCCTTTCCGCATTCGCTGCACCGGGAACGTGGCCGCGCAGGCGGGGGTGGTGACGGTGGCCGGGTCGGTGGTCGCGACGAGCTGCGCCCGGTACCTGTCGAGGAATGCGCTGAGCACCCCGAAATCCGCCCCTCGGCCGTGGGTGGCGGTGACCGCCACCCGGCAGTTCTCGTCAGTCCAGACCGTGACCGGGTCCCGGTCCGGGTAGCGCAGCACCAGGACCGTCTCCTCGTAGGTTGCCTTCAGCGTGCACCTCATCTGCTCGCCGGCCGGCAACGGCCGGCCCCGTCCGTCCTGCTGGGTCGGTGGCTGGGCGTTGAGCAGCCGGACGATCTCGTCGACGCCGGTGGTGAGCACCCGGGGGCCGATCCGGTCCGCCGGGCGGAGTCCGCCGCCGACCGGCACCTGGCAGCTGGTGACCTCCACGGCCCCGGCCGGCACCAGCGGCTCGTCGTCGCCGTAGCGCACGGACGCCAGGTCGGGCCGGGCGCCGAGGCCGGTCGGGCAGCTGACCTGGCCCTGCGGGCTAGGCGTGGTCACCGGCGTGCCCCGGTCGCCGTCCGGAGCGGCCACCAACGCCGGCAGGCCGATGCCCAGGCCGACAGTGAGTGCGACCGCCGCCGCGGCGCCGCCGGCCACCCGGCGGCGGTGCCGGCGTACCCGGATGCCGACCTCGGCGACCCGGTCCGGCGGTGCGGCCAGCGGTGGTACGGCCCCGGCGAGCAGACCTCGGATGTCCTCGTCGTCGCGGGTCACGGTACGACCTCCCGGTTGGTGAACAGGCTCAGGTCCGGATCGATACGCAGGCTGCGCAGGGCGCGCGACGACTGCACCTTCACCGTGTTCGTCGAACAGCCAAGCACCTGAGCTGTCCGTTCGACGGAAAGGTCCTCGGCGTAGCGCAGCACCACGATCGCCCGCTGCTGTCGGCTGAGCCGGGCCAGCGCCCGGCGGACCGCGTCCCGGTCGGCCGACTCCCGGGCCAGGTCCCCGGGACCGGTGTGGTCCGGCGGTGTGGCGGCCGGGAACTCGGCCCGCCACCGGCGACGCCACCAGGAGACGTAGGTGGTGAACAGCGCCCGACGCAGGTACGCCTCGGGATGCCCGGCCGCGACAACCGCCGGCCAGCGCCGCCACGCCGCGGCCAGCACGGTCTGGAGCAGGTCCTCGGCGCGGCCGGCGTCGCCGGTGAGCAGCCAGGCTGAGCGCAGCAGGGCACCGGACCGGGCCGCCACGAAGTCGGCGAAGCCCTCCGGTGGTGCCGGGTACCTGTCGGTCATGCGTACCTCCCGACAGGTAGACGCGCCGGCCGGGCCGGAAGGTTAACGCCCGTCACCCATGCCTTGACAGCGGTGCCACACTGGTTGCATGGTTAGTTACATGAGTAATGAACCAGCCAACCAGTGTGGCGACTGGGAATGGTGGACGTGATGGAGGACGGCCGGCCGATCTTCCTCCAGATCGCGGAGCTGCTGGAGAACTCGATCCTGGACGGGACGTTCGCCGAGGAGAGCCAGGTGCCCTCGACGAACGAACTGGCCGCCTTTCACCGGATCAACCCCGCGACCGCCGCCAAGGGGGTCAACAAGCTTGTCGACGACGGAACTCTCTACAAGAAGCGAGGAATCGGCATGTTCGTCTCATCCGGCGCCCGAGCGAAGCTCCGCGGCCGGCGCCGCGACGAGTTCGCCCGGCAGTACGTCCGGCCGCTGCTGACCGAGGCGCGCAAGCTCGGCATCGAACCGGCCGAACTCAAGAACATGATCGACACCTGGGAGGAGGGTCGATGAGCGCCGTCGTCACCGTCACCGATCTGACCAAGCGGTACCGAGGGGTCGCCGCCCTGGACGGCGTCAGCTTCTCACTCGCCGAGAATCGGATCCACGGCCTGCTGGGGCGCAACGGGGCCGGCAAGACCACCCTGATGCAGATCCTCACCGCGCAGAACTTCGCCACCAGCGGGGAGGTCGCCGTCTTCGGTCAGCACCCGTACGAGAACGAACAGGTGCTCTCCCGGATCTCCTTCATCAAGGAGAGCCAGACCTACCCGTCGAACCTCCGGGTCGGGCACGTCCTGCGGGCGGCCCGCCTGGTGTACCCGGGCTGGGACGACGAGTTCGCCAAGCGACTTGTCGACGTGTTCCAGCTGCCGCGCGGGCGTAACGTCCGCAAGCTCTCCCGCGGCATGCTCTCCGCGCTCGGCATCGTCGTCGGGCTCGCCTCGCGTGCCCCACTCACCTTCTTCGACGAGCCCTACCTGGGCCTGGACGCCGTGGCCCGGCAGCTCTTCTACGACCAGCTGCTGGCCGACTACACCGAACACCCCCGCACCATCGTGCTGTCGACCCACCTCATCGACGAGGTGAGCGACCTGATCGAACATGTCCTGCTGATCGACCGGGGTCGGGTCCTGCTCGACGTCGAGGCGGAAGCTCTGCGCGGCCAGGTGGTCACCGTCTCCGGCCCGGTCGCGGCGGTCGACGAGTTCGCCCGTGGCGGCACCGAACTGCACCGGGCGTTGCTCGGCGGGACGGCCCGGGCCACCGTACGCGGCGACTTCGGCCCCGCCGCGCACGACCGCGCCCGGTCCCTGGGCCTCGGTCTCGAAGCGTCCTCGCTTCAGGACATCGTCGTCCGCCTGTCCACGTCGCACAACGGGCACGCGGCCGGTGCCGGCAGCGCCGCGGCCAACAAGGAGGCTGTCCGATGAACCGCGCCCTGACCGTCGCCCGGCTGCAGTTCGTCGCCTGGCGCAGCGTGGTCGGCTGGCCGTGGGGGATCCTCGCGCTGAGTTTCCTCATCAACCTGGCGCTGTTCAGCGCGATGAACGAGGCCGACGACTTCGAGCCGACCACCGGCGGGCTGATGAGCATCTACGTCGTGATGTTCGTCGCCAGCGTCAACGCGATCACCCAGGACTTCCCGTTCGCGCTCGGGCTGGGTGTCTCGCGCCGCAGCTTCTACCTCGGCAACGTGCTCCACTTCGCCGGGCAGGCGATCAGCTACGCGGCGGTGCTCTACCTGCTGGCCGTGATCGAGGAGGCCACCGACGGGTGGGGCGTCAACCTGACCTTCTTCGGCATTCCCTTCCTGCTGGTGGACAACCCGGTGCTGCGGTTCCTCGGCTTCGCGATCCCGTTCCTGCTGCTCGGCTTCATCGGCATCGCGATCGCCGTGGTCTTCAAGCGTTGGGGCGTCAACGGCCTGCTGATGCTGAGCACCGTCGCGTTGGCCGGGATCGGTGGGCTCGTCGTGCTCGCCACCTGGCAGGGCTGGTGGTCGGCGATCGGCGGCTGGTTCGCCGACCAGCCGGGGTGGGCGCTGCTGGTCGGCTGGCCGGCGCTGCTGGCCCTCCCGCTCGCCGTCGTCAGCTACCTGATCATCCGGCGCGCGACGCCCTGACCGTGGACCGGCCGGCGCCCGAGGTGGGGCAGCCGCGCGGCGCACCGTGGCACGACGGGGGCGGCCCCTCCCGACCGACTGTCGGGAGGGGCCGCACGGTGCGGTCGGTTCGCAGCGGGTGGGTCAGCGCCAGGTGTCGGTGAGCGTCAGCGACCCGGAGGCGGTGGCGGTACGGTTCGCGCCCGATTCCCACACCACCTGGCCGGCATCGGTGCGTTTGACGTACTTGTAGGAGAACGTGGTGCCGGCGGGCAGGTTCACCGCACCGGTCCAGACCGGGTATCCGGTAGGCGCCAGCCGGATCCCTCGGGCCGGATCCCAGCCGCCGAGGGCGGGCAGATCGCCGACCAGGTACACCTGCTGCCCGTACGTGGTGCTGGCGGTGACCTGGACGGAGACCGCGCCGTCGCCGGGCGGGTTGCTCGCCTGCTGGTTCCAGGTGACGGTGGCGGCGGTGCCACCGGTGCCGGTGCGGTTCGGGTCGTTCTCCCACTGCGTCGTGCCGTTGCCGACCTTCACCAGCTTCCACTCGAACGCGGTGCCGCTCGGAATGTCCACCGCCCCGGTCCAGGTCGGGTAGCTGCCCGACGTGGTGGACAGCCTCACCCCGCTGCTCGGGTTCCAGGAGCCGAGCTGCGGAATCGAACCGACGACGTACACCTCCTGGCCCGGGTCGGTGGAGACGGTAGCGGTGAACCGGGTCGACCCGGTCGGCTGGGACGGGCTCGCGGTCGGCGTCGGCGTTGCGGTCGGGGTGGGGCTCGGCGTGACGCCGTCGAGGCGGGCCTGGACGTGCAGGGCCACCGCCTGGTCGGCGGGGATCGCGGCGGTGAAGCTGCCACCCGCGACGGTCACCGCACCACCGGGGCAGGCTCCGGTCGACCGGTCGTAGGCGCCGCGACCGACGTTGCAGTAGCGGCCGTCCGGCAGCGAGGTGGCGAAGCTGCGGCTCCAGGTGCTGCCGGTGGCGTTGAAGGCGGCGTACCCCCGGTCGCCCCGGCCGAACGCCAGCCGGCCGTTGCCGTCGGTGATGACCGACCCGACGCCGGTGCCGGCGACCGCGTTCCGGAAGCCCGGCATGCCGGCCACCCCCGGGTCGCGGTGCTCGCAGATCCACGCGGCGCTGGCGCAGTCGGTGGCCAGCGTGGTGCCGTTGGAGCTGCTGGGTGGTCCCTGCCCGTGCACCGATCCGTACGCGTAGCTCGACATCAGCTGGGGTCGACCGTAGGGGTGGGCCATCATGAACGTGTCCGCCAGGTAGTAGCGGGCGCCGCTCTTGTAGGTGAGTGTCGGGTTCTCCCGCTGCGTGTCGTGATTGTCGATGAACACGATCGCCTGATGAGCGGTGAGCCCGCCGTAGTTGGGCAGGTTGCCCAACTGGGCGATGTTGCCGTCCCGGAACGCCGAGGACACCGCCCGCTGGTAGTCGAAGTTGGTCACCCCGCCGTACGGGGCGTACGCGGTGTAGGGAATGGTTCCGTCGCCGTACACCTCGTGGAACAGGTCGGGCCGGCCGCCGAAGCCGGGCACGTCCCGCAGCCGGCTGATGATGTCGGCCAGGTGTGCCTCCTGCACGTGCTTGGCGGCGTCCACCCGGAAACCGGCCACCCCGAGGTCGATCACCGCGTTCATGTACTTGGCGATCTTCCGCCGTACCTCGGGGTCGGCGGTGTTCAGGTCGGCCAGGTCGAGCAGCTCGCAGTCCTGGACCTCCTGCTTGTTGCCCCAGTTGCTGATCCGCCGGTAGCAGGGCGCGAAGTCGGCGTAGCCGTAGCTGTCGCCGGAGCCGTCGTTGAACAGGTTCGGGTAGCTGTACTTGCTGTAGACAGTGCCCGCGCTGCCGGGGCCGCTGCCGGCCGAGCCGGTGCCGCTCATGTGGTTGAGCACCATGTCCACGTAGATCTTCACGCCCTGGGCGCGGCAGCGCTGGACCATGTCGACGAACTCGGCCCGGGTGCCGCGTCGGGTCTGATCGAGCCGGTACGACACCGGTTGGTAGTCCTGCCACCACGGATAGGTGGCGCCTTCGGCACTGGGCAGCACCACGTGTTCCTGCGGCGGGGAGACCTGCACGCCACCCCAGCCGTCGGGGCCGAGGGTGGACTCGCACTCGTCGGCGACGGAGGTCCACCGCCACTGGAACAGGTGGACGATCGCGTCGCCGTTGGCACGTACGTCGGCCGCGCTGGCGGGCCCGGTGCCGGCGGTGACGGTGGTGAGACCGGCCGCGACAAGTATCGCGGCCAGGGCCGCGGGGATCGCGGCGCGGGGACGGGGGATACGCACGGTGCCCTCCTCGGGGACGGTCAGGCAGACGTCGGCGACAGTCAAGATTCCTGCAAGTTGTGCAAGAAGTTGCGGTGGTTGCGTGACCGTAACAGTGGCATCGATAGTTGGGAACCTATCTTTCACAACACGGTGCAACGGGGAGAAGGCTCTTGTGGCTGCCTGCAATATCTGCAAAGATTTCCGACCCTGATTCCGGAAACGACCGGCGAGCGTCGCCGAGCGCCACAGCCGGCGGCTTTCTATGCTCGACCCATGGAACTGCGGATCTTCACCGAACCCCAGCAGGGTGCCAGCTACGACGACCTGCTGGCCGTGGCCCGACGTGCCGAGGAGACCGGCTTCGGCGCCTTCTTCCGTTCGGACCACTACCTGAAAATGGGATCGGTGAGCGGCGAGCCCGGCCCCACCGACGCCTGGACCACCCTTGCCGGACTCGCCCGGGACACCCGGTCCATCCGGCTCGGCACGCTGATGAGCGCCGCGACGTTCCGGCTGCCCGGCCCTCTCGCGATCACCGTCGCCCAGGTCGACCAGATGAGCGGCGGACGGGTCGAACTGGGCATCGGCACCGGCTGGTACGACGCCGAGCATCAGGCGTACGGAATTCCGTTCCCGCCGCTGGGGGAGCGGTTCGATCGGCTGGACGAGCAGCTGGCGGTGATCACCGGTCTGTGGCGTACCCCGTCGGGCGGGACGTTCGACTTCACCGGCCGGCACTACCAGGTCAGCGACTCACCCGCGCTGCCCAAGCCGGTACAGCGCCCGCACCCGCCGATCCTGCTCGGTGGCAAGGGCGCGAAGCGTACCCCGCAGCTCGCCGCCCGCTACGCCGACGAATTCAACCTGCCGTTCGTCTCGATCGACGAGACGGTGGCCCAGTTCGAGCGGGTCCGCGCCGCCTGCGCCGACATCGGTCGGGATCCGGCCCAGCTGACCTGGTCCAACGCGCTGGTGCTCTGCTGCGGCAAGGATGACGCCGAGGTGGCGCGGCGGGCCGCGGCTATCGGTCGCGAACCGGACGAGCTGCGCGCCAACGGCCTCGCCGGTACGCCCGCCGAGGTCATCGAGACCATCGGCCGGTACGCCGAGGTCGGCAGCCAGCGCCTCTACCTTCAGGTGCTCGACCTGACCGACCTGGACCACCTCGACCTGGTCGCCAGCGAGGTGATGCGCCAGCTCTGACCGGCCGACGAGGTCCGGCGTGACGCGGACACCGTGGCGCGACGCGGACACCTGTGGTGGGGCGCGGGCGGCTCCGTCTGTCGCGGGCTGCTCCGATTGGCAAACCGGGGTATCAGCGGCCCCGGAGACACCGGCATGCCGCAATCGGAGTCGATCTCAGACCCGGTGTTCGTCGCGCAGCACCGTGTCGAGCTGGCCGTCCCGGTCGCGGTCGAGGTATGTGACGTCCGGTAGCCCGTCGCCGTCGAGGTCGAACTGCACCACGTCGGCCACGCCGTCGCCGTCGAAGTCCGTGACCACCTGGACCGAACCGTCCATGTGCCGGGTCACGATCGACCGGGCACCGGCCTCGACCCGGGGCGGTGGTCCGGGGGTGGGCGGCGGTGCCGGCACCGGTTCCGGGGTGGGGCTGGGCTGCGGATCCGGCTGGCTCGCCCACGGCCCGGCATCGGACCAGGTGGCGGTGGAAGCGTCGACGATGCCGGTGGGACCGCTGGCGGGATAGACGCCGCTGCCGGCCGGGTCGATCTCCTCCTCGGAGGGGTACACGTCGCCGCGAGGGGCGGGATCACGGTAGCTGCTCATCGGCGTAGGGTTCCCCGACGAAGCCGGCGGTAACCGCCGGCACGGAGAGGGGGTCGGGAGTGTCGACGCACCGCAACTGGGCCGGCAACGTGGAGTACGCAGCCCGGGCGTACCACCGGCCGTCGTCGGTCGACGAGCTGCGTGAGCTGGTCGCCGGCAGCGACCGGATCCGGGCGGTGGGCAGCGGACACTCGTTCAACCGACTCGGCGACACCACCGGCGACCTGGTCACGCTGGCCGGGCTGCCGGACACCGTGCGACTCGACGAACAGCGGCGGGTGGTGGACGTGCCGGCCGCGCTGCGCTACGGCGACCTGGCCACCTGGCTGCACGAACGGGGGTACGCGCTGGCCAACCTCGCCTCGCTGCCGCACATCTCGGTGGCCGGTGCGGTCGCCACCGGTACCCACGGCTCCGGCGAGACCGTCGGCAACCTCGCCATCGCCGTCGCCGGCCTGGAACTGGTCACCGCCGCCGGTGACCTGCTCACCGTGGACCGCACCACCCCCGACTTCGCCGGCATGGTGGTCTCCCTGGGCGCGCTGGGCATCGTCACCCGGCTCACCCTGGACGTGGTGCCGACCTTCGAGGTACGCCAGTACGTCCGTCTCGACCTGCCCCGCGAGGCGCTGGACGAGGCGCTCGCCTCGGCGTACAGCGTCAGTGTCTTCACCGACTGGCGCTCCACCCGCGGCACCCAGGTCTGGCGCAAGCAGCTCGCGGACCAGCCCGCGCCCCCGGCGGACTGGCTCGGCACCACGGCGGCCGACCGGCCGTGGCATCCGGTGCCCGGCATGCCGGTGGTCAACTGCACCGAGCAGCTCGGCGTGCCCGGCCCCTGGCACGAGCGGCTGCCGCACTTCCGGCTCGGCTTCACCCCCAGCAACGGCGACGAGTTGCAGTCCGAGTACCACCTGCCCCGCGCGGCGGCCGCCGACGCGCTCGCCGCGCTGGACGAGGTGGCGCACCTGATCGCCCCGGTGACGCAGACCAGCGAGCTGCGCACCATCGCCGCCGACGAGCTGTGGCTCAGCCCGCAGTCCGACCGCGACAGCCTCGCGGTGCACTTCACCTGGATCGCCGACCCGACTGCGGTACTGCCTGTCGTCGCCGAGGTCGAGCGGGCACTGGCCCCCTTCGCTCCCCGGCCGCACTGGGGCAAGGTCTTCACGATGCCGACCGGGACGATCGCCGCCAGCTACCCCCGCTGGGCCGAGTTCGCCGCGCTTGTGGCCCGCCTCGACCCCGAGGGCAGGTTCCGCACCGAGGAACTCGACCACCTGTTCCCCCGCTGACGAGGGCCCGGCGGACCGACGCGGCGCCGGCTGCGAGAGTGGAGCGGGGCTACCTCGGCATCGCCGCGAGGGAACCTAGCGGCCGGTGGTGAGCTGGTCGCGCATGCTGCTGCGCTGCACGGCGCGGCTGATGTCGCTGGGGGAGACGATGCCGACCAGGCGACCGTCGGTGACCACCAGCGCCCGGCCGTCGGCACAGTCGCTGAGCCGGGGCAGCAGTTCGGTCAGCGGCTCGTCGGGGGAGGCGAGCACCAAATCGTCGGCGCGGCAGGCCACCGCCGCCAGGGTGGTGCTGCCCCGCTCGTCGGACGGCACGCCACGTACCCGGTCGAGGGTGACCAGCCCGACCGGCCGACCGTCCTCGATCAGCGGCAGCGCCGTGTGCCGGTACGCGAAGAGGTAGTTGTCCACGAAGTCGGCCACCGTCAGCTCACCCGAGGCGGTCTGCGGCTGCGGGGTCATCACGTCGGCGACCCGGATGCCGCGCAGCGCGTCACCGACCCGGGCCTGACGCTCCTCCATGGTGGCCGCGCCGATCAGGAACCAGCCGATAAGCGCCAGCCACAGCCCGCCGACGCCGGCACCGGTGAGGAACCGCCACAGCCCGAACCCGATGAGCGCCAGGCCGAGGATCCAGCCGGCCCGGGCCGCCACCACCGTGGCGCGGGTCCGGTCCCCGGTGGCCTTCCACACCGCCGCCCGCAGCAGCCGCCCGCCGTCCAGCGGTGCCGCCGGCAGGATGTTGAACACGGCCAGCAGCAGGTTGATGCCGCCGAGCCAGGCCATCACGCCCAGCAGCAACCCCTGCACCCCGGCCAGGGCGAGCAGCGTCGCGATCGCCCCGAAGAAGGCGCCGATGATCAGACTTACCAGCGGCCCGACCCCGGAGATGCGCAGCTCGGCACCGGGCGAGCGGGCCTCGCCCCGCAGCTCGGCGACCCCGCCGAAGAGCCACAGGGTGATCCCCTGCACGCCCAGGCCGTTGCGCTTGGCCACCACCGCGTGGGACACCTCGTGGGCGAGCAGGCCGAGGAAGAAGACCACCGCAGCGGTCAGCCCGGCCAGCAGGTACGCCACCACCGACCGGCCCGGGTACGACTGCGGGAACAGGTTGGCCGACAGCCCCCACCAGATCAGCGCGAAGATGACCAGGACACTCCAGTTGACCCCGACCGGTACGCCCACGATCCGGCCGAGCCGGAAACTCGCCCTCATGTCTCGGTCATACCCCGGCAGCCCGTTCCCATGCCAGGGCCGAACGTCACCGAACGGCGCAGCCCCACCCGCCTGTCGTCAATCCGGCTGTCGCTCGCGTACCGCTGTCGTACCCGCCGTTGCTTCAATGGCGGGGTGGGAATCGAGGCCGTTGACGCGATGGCCGACCACGCCGATGAGCTGGCGCGGTCCGAGCCGTCCTCCGCGCGGGCGGTGGGCGCGGCGCGCGACGCCGTCACGGCCGCGCAGGCGCTCGCCGCCGACGGCGTGCCCGGCGGGCGGCTCCGTCTGGCCCGGTCCCTGTGGCGGCTGACGGCGGCGAACTCCGGCAACCCCCAGACCGCGCAGGAGTACGCCTTGCGCTGGTGGGTGGTGTGCCGCTCACTGCTGGAGCGACCCGACCCCGCCGAGGACCAGAACCGGGTCGTGGCACGGATCGCGTACTGGCTGGGTGTCGTCATTCCGGTGCTGATGACGACCCACCGGACGGCGGAAGCCGCGGAGGTGATGGAGCGGGTCGCCGACGCGGCTGACCGGGCCACCGGCCCGCACGGTGAGCACGCGAGCGCTCGACTGGAGGTCTTCCTCTTCACGGCCAGCGCCGACGACTTCGCCCGAGCCGTGATCGCGGGACGGCGTGCGGAAGTCGCCGGCGACCTCGATCAGATGATCCACCGGGCGACCCGGACGGTCGCGGTTTTCGAGCGGCACGCCGCCGACGGCGTCTTCGAGGCCAGCGAGTTGGCCCAGGTCCTGCGGATCATCAGCCGACTGGTGACGGTCGCCGGCGACCTGCGATTGGCTGCCCACCTGCTCGACCGGGCGGAGGCGGTCTCCGCCGCGCTCGCACACCACGGCCCGGCCTTCCGCGCTCACGCCGACGGCATTCGCCGGGAACGCGACGGCCTCACTTCTCACGTACCGCGCCCCCGCCACTGAGCGCCAGTCGCGATGTCGACAGCAGCCGGGTCGGGTGGCGCGTCGAGGTTCAGCGATAGTTCGAGGGTGGCGATCTCGACCGATGACAGCTGTGACCCGTACCTCTGGCTGGAGGACCTGGACGGCCCGGAGGCCGCGACGTGGGTCCGTGACCGCAACGCCGAGACCGTCGCCGCGCTCACCGGCGGCCCCGCGTTCGTCGCCCGCCAGGCCGAGATCCGGCAGGTGCTCGACGCGGACGACCGCATCCCGTACCCGGGCTGGCGTGGCGACGGCTTCTACTACGACCTCTGGCGGGACGCCGCACATCCACGCGGGCTGTGGCGGCGTACGACGCTCGACCAGTACCGCCGATCCGAGCCGGAGTGGGACGTCCTGCTCGACCTGGATGCGCTGGCCGAGCGGGAGGGCGAGAACTGGGTGTGGGGTGGCGTGGCGACGCTGCCGCCGCAGCACCGGCGCTGCCTGGTCAGCCTGTCCCGAGGCGGTGCGGACGCGGTGGTGGTACGCGAGTACGACCTGGCCGACCGGACCTTCGTCGACGGCGGCTTCACCGTCGCCGAAGCCAAGACCGACGTCTGCTGGATCGACGCCGACCACATCTGGATCGGCACCGACGTCGGACCGGGCTCGCTCACCGACTCCGGCTACCCACGAGTCGTGCTGCGCTGGCGGCGGGGCACCCCGCTGACCGACGCCGAGGTCGTCTTCGAGGCGTCCACCGTGGACGTCGGGGCGTACGGATGGCGGGACTCCACGCCCGGCTTCGAGCGTGACTTCGTCAGCCGCAGCCTCGACTTCTACCGCTCCGAGAGCTTCCTGCTGACCGGCGCGGGGCAGCGGGTCCGGATCCCGGTGCCCGAGGACGCGGAGTGGGGGGTGTGCCGGGAGTGGTTGCTGGTCCAGCCGCGTACGCCCTGGCCGGTCGGTGACCTGACCCACCCGGCGGGGGCCCTGCTGGCGATCCGGTTCGACGACTTCCTCGCCGGCTCGCGGGACCTCGATGTGCTGTTCCGACCCGACGAGCACACGTCACTCGGCGGCTCCGCCTGGACTCGCAATCACCTGATCCTGACCACCCTCACCGACGTACGCAGCCGGCTGGAGGTGCTGACCCCGGGTGAGCACGGCTGGCGGCGCGCGCCCCTGCCCGGGGTGCCGGCGGACGAGCAGGGGTGCCTCGTCGAGACCGACCCGGAGCGGGACGACGCCTACCTGGTCGCCTCGGAGGGTTTCCTCCAACCGGCCACGCTGCGACTCGGGCAGGTCGGCGGCGGCGTCGAGACGCTCAAGCGGGCACCGGCGTTCTTCGACCCGGGCCGCCTGGCGGTACGCCAGTTCTTCGCCACCTCCGCCGACGGCACCCGGGTGCCGTACTTCGTGGTCGGGGATCCGGCCGCGCCCGCCGGGCCGACGCTGCTGCACGGGTACGGCGGCTTCGAGGTCTCCCTGACCCCCGGCTACGACGGGATCGTCGGCCGGGGTTGGCTGGCCCGTGGCGGCACCTACGTGGTGGCGAACATCCGGGGCGGCGGCGAGTACGGCCCGCGGTGGCACCGGGCCGCGCTGCGCGAGCACCGACCGAAGGCGTACGCGGACTTCGCGGCCGTGGCGAGCGACCTGGTGAGCCGGGGCATCACCACGCCGGCCATGCTGGGTGTCGAGGGCGGCAGCAACGGTGGCCTGCTGATGGGGGCGATGCTGACCCGCTATCCGTCGCTCGTCGGCGCCGTCGTCGCCAACGTCCCACTGCTGGACATGCGCCGCTACCACCGGCTGCTGGCCGGCGCCTCGTGGATCGCCGAGTACGGCGACCCGGACGTTCCGGAGGACTGGGCCTACCTGCGGGAGTACTCGCCGTACCACAACGTGCGGCGCGAGGTGCGGTACCCGCCGGTCCTGTTCGTCACCTCCACCCGCGACGACCGGGTCCACCCCGGGCACGCCCGCAAGATGACCGCCCGGCTGCGCGAGCACGGCCACGACGTGTCGTACTACGAGAACGTGGAGGGTGGGCACGGCGCGGCGGCCAACAACGAGCAGCGCGCCTTCATCGAGGCCATGTCACTGGAGTTCCTCTGGCGAAAACTCGGATCTTCGCAGATGGTCCCGCCGCGCCAGAGCATCCGATCGGACGATCGAGCGCCGGTAGCCGGCCAGTAAGCCCCACCGTCAACGCCGCCACGCGGGGGCGTCAGGACGGCTGGTCTGGCGAGACGGCGTCATGCTCCCGTGTCGCGAGCGGGCGGTCAGGTAGCAGCAGCAGAATGGCCAGCGCCAGGTTGCCGCCGAGCGCGATCACGTTGCCGATCTGGTCTGCTGGCGGGTAGATCCGCAAATGCAGGGAGTGCCAGAGGAAGTGCACCGCGGTGAAGATCAGCCAGGCACCGCCGGCCATCTGCAGCGCGGACGGCGTCGGTCGCCGCCAGGCCATCACGCTGAGCACGAGCAACGCCAGGTAGAGGGCACCGACGTCGCGGGTCAGGTGCTCGTTGTACGGCCCGAGTGCGGAAACCCAGTTGCGCCCGGGCCAGGGAAAATCGGTGTAGAACGACTGGGGATATGCAGCCGCCCACACGCCGACGACCGCAGCCGTCACGGCGAGCAGCCCGACGATCGCACGCTTGCTCTTGATGTTCACACCTGCACGACGAGCCGGACCGCCACTTCGTGACGAACGCCGAAGTGCAACGAGTCACCACTACCAGCCAGCGGATGATGGGGACGGCTGGCCTCCGACGTGGACTCAGGCGGTCGGGGGCGGGTCGGGCAACTCGTCGACCACCACCACCGGGGTGCCGGGGCGCACCTTCTCCAGCAGCAGGCGCTGGCCGCTGGCGGTCAACCGGATGCAGCCGTTCGTGGTCTGCTGGCCCAGCTCACCGTCGTGGTACCAGGTGTGAATGCCGATGTGGGCGCCGCGCAGCCCGGCCGGCACCGAGTCCAGGTCGTCGGGGATCGAGCCGAGGGCGTAGATGTCCACCCCGCCGTAGACCGACTCCGGTGGTGGCGTGCGGCCCAGGACGAAGGTGCGACCGAGTGGGGTTTCCTGCCCGCGTTGGCCGAGGCTGACCTGCCAGGATTCTTTGGCGGTGCCGTCGCGGTACCAGGTGAGCCGGAAGGGTGCCCGTTCGACCACGATCTGGTCGCGGAGCGCGACGGTGCGGAAGCCGCCCGGTGGTAGCCAGGCCAGTTTGCGGTTGGCCGAGGGGAGCAGCACCGCTGTCCAGCCGGACTCGCGGCGGGCGATCGGCACGGTCAGCTCCACCTCGCTGATGGTCGGCATCAGGAACGCCAGCGGGCGGCCACCGGGCGCGTCGTACGCGGCGAGCTTGCGGGTCGGGTGCAGGCCCTGGGTCAGCGGTGTGGTGTCCAGGGTGTCCGGGTCGTCGGGAAAGCCGGCGGGGGCCGGGTCGTAGTCGATCACCGGGAGCCCGTCCGGTGCCGGTGCGGCGAGCAGCACCCGCTCGGCGTCGGACGACGGGGGCACCTCCGCGGTCGGCAGCACCGCCCCGGCGGTGGGCCCGGCGACCGGCGTTGTCGCGGGTGCCGGTGTCAGCGCCCATCCGGTGTACGCGGCCCCACCCATCAGCACCGCCAAGCCGGCCCCGAGAGCGACTCCCCGCCGCCCTCGCGACCCCAAAACTCCCAAAACCCCCACCCGCCCACCGTACCCCCCAAGCCCCCCGAAACTCCCCAAACCCCAGATCACACACTCCTCCAACCCCGCCCCCCACCCCCCCGGGCCCCCGCCCCCCCCGCCGGCCCCCGTTGATCAAGAAGTTTGCGTCGGGATTGAGGCCCGAGGCGACCAAAACTTCTTGATCAACGCGGCGGGGGTGGGGGTGGGGTGGGGGTGGGGTGGGGTGGGGTGGGGTGGGTTAGGGGAGGCGGGCGTTTAGGTGGAGGGCTATGGCGTCGTGGGCGGGGATGTTTGCGGCGAACCAGCCGTTGGCGTCGACGGTGATGACCGGGCCGGAGCAGGTGCCGTTGGTGAAGGTGCCGTGGATGACGTCGCAGTAGCGGCCGGCCGGGAGCCCGGTGTAGTAGGAGCGACCGTTGATCGCGGAGCCCTCGTCGTTGATGGTGATGAAGCCCCGGCCGGTCCGGCTGAAGGCGATGTGGTTGTTGCCGTTGTCGTACCAGTTGCTGACCCCGGCGCCCTCGGTGGCGTTGCGGAAGCCGACCATGTTCGCGATCACCGGCCAGCGGTGCTCGCACTCCCAGCCGGAGTAGCAGACCGCGTTGAGCGTCTTGTTGCTGCCGTCCGAGGGCGGGTCGGCGTCGCGGCTGCTGAAGGTGTAGCTCGACATCACCGTCGGGGAACCGTACGGCCAGGCCAGCATGAACGCGTTCGCCAGGGCGTAGATGCCCCGGTCGCGGTAGGTCAGCACCCCGCCGTCGTCGCGCTGGGTGTCGTGGTTGTCCACGAAGACCGAGGACACGCTGCTGGGCAGGTGGCCCCAGCCCTCGCCGAAGTTACGCAGATACGCGAGCCGCTCGGAGCGGAACACCCGGGCCAGGTCCTTGCCGTAGCGGAACTCGTGCACGTCACCGTTGCCGGTGTACTCGTTCGGCGTGATCGGCTCGCCCGCGCCGTAGATGACCTCCTGCACGATGTACGCCGACCGGTTGAGCCGGCTGCGGATGTTGGCGATGTCAGCCGCCGGCATGTGCTTGCTGGCGTCCAGCCGGAAGCCGTCCACGCCGAGCGACAGCAGGTCGTTGAGGTGCGCGGCCAGTCGGGAGCGGACGTAGTCGGACTCCGTCTTCAGGTCGGAGAGGTTCACCAGTTCGCAGTTCTGCACTTCGTAACGGTCGTTGTAGTTGACGATGTCGTTGTTGCCGTTGCGGCCGCAGTAGTGGAAGTCCTGCGCCTGGTAGATGCCCGGGTAGACATGGTGCTGGTAGGTCGAGCCGGCCCATCCGGTGCCGCCGTTGTCCTGGCCGGACATGTGGTTGATGACCGCGTCGACGATCACCTTCACGCCGGCCGCGTGGCAGGTGTCGACCATGGTCTTGAACTGTGCGCGGGTGCCCTTGCGGGATTCGATCCGGTAGCTGACCGGCTGGTAGGCCACCCACCACTGGTTGCCGCGTACGTGCTCCTGCGGTGGGGACACCTGGACGAAGCCGTAGCCCTTCGGGCCGAGCGTGCTGCTGCACTCGCTGGCGACCGAGGGCCAGTTCCACTCGAAGAGGTTGGCGATGACCTTCTTGCCGCCACTCGGGGCGGCGACGGCCGGGGGTGCGGTCACCACGCCGGGGGCGAGGAGGCCGGCGATCACGGCGAGGGCGACGATCGCCGGGCGGAGTCGACGTCGATGCATCGGGTGCTCCAGGGGTGCCGGGGGACGGGGGAGGCGGTGCGGTTGCCCGGATCTTGCAATCAGGGCTGAAAATTTCGGAAAGGTTACAAGCTCATTTCAATGCCTGTCAATGCGCAGGTGCGGGAGCCCGGTGGCGCGGGCGTTACACGCGCCGGGTGGCGGGGCGGTTCGACAACTCGTCGAGATTTTTTCTTAGGACACTGATCCGACAGGGGCCGCGCTGCGTACTGGAGTGGGGAACAGGGTCGGCCGGCGGTACGCCGCCGCGAGACGATCGAGGAGCAGATGGCCCGGGCTACGCAGAACGAGAAGGCGGCTGCCGTCCGTACCAGCAGCAGCAGTCGAGGGATCCGCGTCTGGTCCCGCGGCCAGGTCATGGCGCTCTCCGCGTCCGGCCTCGCCGCGCTGTGGGCGTTGACGATGCTCACCGGCGCGGGCCAGAAGATGTACGCGATGGGCTTCTTCTTCACCGAGTTCTTCGCCGGTGTGATCGCGCTCGTCGCGCTGAGCCTCACGGTGATGATGGGGTTGCTCGCCACCGACCGGCTGGTGCTGCTCATCCGGCACCGGGTGCTGTTGCAGTCCGCACACCGGGCCACCGGCATCCTCGGCGTGGCCGGCCTGGGCTTCCACGTCATCACGAAGATCGCCAGCGGCCGGGCGGGGGTGACCGACGCCGCCGTACCGTTCGTCGGTGGTCGGGGCCTCTACGTCGGGCTCGGCACCATCGCCGCGCTGCTCATGGTGAGTGTGCTCTGGACCGGCATCATCCGGGCCCGGTTCGCCGACGTCGGCCCGAAGTGGGTGTGGCGAGCCCTGCACTCCCTGGCGTACGTCTCCTGGCCGTTCGCCATCTTCCACGGTCTGCTCGCCGGCCGGCCGCCCGCCACCTGGGTGGGTCTGAGCTACTTCGCCTGCGTGGTGCTGGTCGTGCTCGCCCTGATGGTGCGCCTCTCGGTCACCCTGCAACGGCGCAGCCGCGAGCAGCAGCAGGCCGCCGTCCTGAACGAGGTCATGAGCGGCAGCAAGTCCACCGAGGACACCCTCGGCAAGAATCTGCTCGGCACCCTGACCGGCCGCCGCGGCGCCGCCGACGACGGTCGCGAGAAGCGGGTCCGCCGCGACACCAGCTGGGCCGACAGCACCTCCGGAACCTGGGCCAGCCCGACCATCCGGCGTAACGACCCGGAGCGGTTCACCGTGCCGGTGGTCCCCGAGCCGGGCACGCTGCGTGAGCCCGTCCGGGACCGTCGCGACGAGGAGTTCGAGCCGGTCGTCCGGCGTGCCTCGCGCCGCGAGGAGGAGGAGCTGGAGCGGGTCGTGCGCCGGGAGACCGAGGTGCTGGAGCCGGTGGCGCGCCGTCGCCGCGACGCCGAGCCGGTCAGCAGGCGTTCCTCCCGCCGGGACGAGGAGCTGGAGACCACCGGCCGGCGTTCGGCGCGGGTCGAGGAGGAGCTGGAGCCGGTGGTCCGCCGGTCGCGGCGCGACGAGGAAACGACAGGCCGCCGGTCGCGGCGTGAGGAGCGCGAGCCGGTGGGCCGCCGCGCCGCCCGTCGCGACGAGGACCTGGTGGAGTACGAGGAGCCGGTGCGTCGCCGCCGCCGCGACGAGGAGGACGAGGAGGAGTACGGCCGTTCCCGCCGGTCCCGGGCCGACGCCGGTAGCCGGTACTCGGCTCCGCCGCAGCGCGTGGAGGACGAACCGGAGGAGCCCTGGGACAGCCCGCGTCGGTGGGAGTCGAGCGCCCCGATCTCGGCCGGCCCGATCTCCGGTGCGCCGATCTCCGCCGAGCCCCGCAGCGGTGGTGGTCGACACAGCGCCGAGGACGACCTGCCGGAGGCGGAGACCGACTACTGGCGCCCGCCGGCCCGGTACGCCCCGGACGACGAGGCCGACGACGACACTCCCACCCTTGTCGACCTGGCCTCCCGACGTGCCCGCCGGGCCACGTCGGCGGAGAGCCGGCGTCGCCGCCGGGCCGACCCGGACTCGGTGGACGGTGCCTACTGGGCTGGGCTGCGGGGTGAGGCCAAGTGACGATGCGAACCACGGTTCCCCCGGTGGCCGCCGTCGGTGAGCCCCGGCTCACCGCGGGGTTCGCCGAATTCGGCCGGCTCGACCTGCGCGCCCACGAGCTGGTGCACGGCCCCATCAGCCCGATGGAGCCGTCCAACCTGCTGCGTCTGGCCGAGGGCATCCAGCTCAAGGGCAAGGGCGGCGCAGGCTTCCCGTTCGCCCGGAAGCTGCGGGCGGTGCTGGAGTCCTGTGAACGTCAGGATCTGCCGCCCGTGGTGGTGGTCAACGCCACCGAGGGTGAGCCGGCCAGTTGGAAGGACAAGGTCCTGCTCACCCGGGCCCCGCACCTGATCCTCGACGGTGCCGCGCTGGCCGCGTTCGCGCTGGACGCCGAGGAGATCGTGCTCTGCGTGGCCGACGACCTGGTGGGCCGGGAGTCCCTGATGGAGGCCTTGGACGAACGCCGGATGCCGGCGCCGACAAGCGTCGTGACGGTGCCGCACCGGTTCATCAGCGGTGAGGGTGGCGCGCTGGTGAACGGGATCAACGGGCTGCCGCACATCCCGCCCGGCACCAAGAAGCGTTCCAGCGACTCCGGCGTCGGCGGGATGCCGACCCTGCTGTCGAACGCCGAGACGTACGCCCAGATGGCGATCGCCGCCCGACTCGGCCCGTACGAGTACGCGGCGCTCGGCACCGATGACGAACCCGGCACGGTGCTGCTCAGCATCACCGGTGCGGCGAAGCGCCACGCGGTGGTGGAGTGCGCGGCCGGCACCCCGTTGGCCGAGATCCTCGAACTGTGCGAGGTGCCGGACGGCCCCGGCATCCTGATGGGCGGCTACCACGGTAAGTGGATCACCCGGGAGGCGGCGGAGAAGGCCGAGGTCTCCCGCAAGGGGCTCGCCGCGGTCGGCGGCACGCTCGGCGCCGGCATCATCGTCCCGCTCGCCAACGACACCTGCCCGCTCGGTGAGGCGGCGCAGGTGGTGCGTTACCTGGCCGGC
Organism: Micromonospora sp. NPDC049891; assembly: GCF_040660295.1. Lineage (NCBI taxonomy): Bacteria > Bacillati > Actinomycetota > Actinomycetes > Micromonosporales > Micromonosporaceae > Micromonospora > Micromonospora sp. NPDC049891. The sequence continues at coordinate 56,464 of NZ_JBFAML010000007.1, read as the reverse complement.
GAGTCCGCCGGGCAGTGCGGCCCGTGCAAGCGGGGGCTGCCCGACCTCGCCCGCGCCGTCGACCTGGCGGTTTCCGGCAGCGCGCCGGTGGAGGTCGTCCGGGCCGCCGCCGGCGACGTGAAGGGCCGCGGCGCGTGCAGCCACCCTGACGGTACGTCCCGATTCGCGCTCTCGGCGATGGAGGTCTTCGCCGAGGACCTGAAGAAGCACACCACCGGCGAGGGCTGCGGTCGGCGGGTCAAGGGCATGATGGGCCTGCCCGGCGCTCCCGATCCCGACCCGCAGAAGCTGGTCCTGGACTGGTCCCGCTGTGACGGGCACGGCCTCTGCGCTCACGTGGTGCCGGACTTCATCCGGCTCGACCAGAACGGATACCCGGCCTTCCCGCCCACTCCCGTGCCGACCTGGTTGCGGGAGGGCGCGGTGAAGGCGGTAAAGGTCTGCCCGGCGCTGGCGCTGCGGCTGACCGAGGCCTGAGTCCGCCGGCCGGGGCGGCGTGGCTGCCCGGGTGACGGGCGAGCGAACCGAAGGAGACGCCGATGGGGCCGGTTCCACCAACCGGACGGGTCACCGGGGCGGCCACCGCCGCCCTGCTCGCCGCCGTGCTGGCCACCGCCGGATGCGGCACCGGACCGAACGCCGAGGCGGCCTCACCGGCCGGCGGCCCGGCGTCCGCCACGGCCGACGCCACGTCCCCGTCGGCCGGGCCGGCCAGCCCGGTGCCGGTGCCGGACACCCTGCGGTTCACCGGCACCACCCTGGACGGTGCGGCCTTCGACGCCGCCACCCTGGCCGGCCGGCCGGTGGTGCTCTGGTTCTGGGCGCCCTGGTGCGCCACCTGCGCCAGCCAGGCGTGGACGATCGCCGAGATCGAGCCCGGCTTCCGGCAGAGCGTGCCGATCATCGGCGTCGCGGGGCTCGGTGAACGCAAGGCGATGACCGACTTCGTCACCGAGTTCGAACTGGGCCCGATGCCGCAGATCGAGGACCGTGAGGGGGCGATCTGGCGGCGCTTCGAGGTCGTCGAGCAGAGCACCTTCGTGATCATCGACCGGGACGGACGGGTGATCCACCAGGGTTGGCTGGACGGCGAGGACCTCACCCGCCGGGTCACCGCACTGGCGGCCTGATGGAAGCGCCGCTGCTGCTCGCCCTGGCGGCGGGCATGCTCGGCGCGGTCAACCCGTGCGGCTTCGCGATGCTGCCCGCGTACCTGTCGCTGCTTGTCGCCGGCACCACCGACACCCGGGGCGCGGTCGGCCGGGCGCTGACCGCCGCGGGCGGGCTCACCCTCGGGTACGTGCTGGTGTTCGGTGCCTTCGGGCTGGCGCTGGCCCCGATCGCCGGCTGGCTGCGGCCCCGGCTGCCCTGGTTCACCGTCGGGCTGGGCCTGCTGCTGGTGCTGCTCGGTTGCTGGCTGCTCGCCGGCCGGCGACTGCCGACCCTGCGTCCGCTGGCCCGGGCGCCCCGGTTGACCCGCTCGCTGCCGTCGATGGTGCTGTTCGGGATGGCCTCCGCGACGGCCTCGCTGGGCTGCGCCATCGCGCCGTTCCTGGCGACCGTGGTGACCAGCCTCCAGGCCGGCTCGACGGCACGCGGGCTGGCACTGTTCGGCGCGTACGCCCTCGGGATGGGGCTGGTGGTCGCGGTGGCCGCGGTAAGCGTGGCGCTGCTGCGCGGCGAGGTGGTGGCCCGGCTGCGCGGCGCCGGCGCCTGGGCTCCCCGGCTCAGTGGCCTGGTGCTGCTGCTCGCCGGCGGCTACGTCGCCTGGTACGGCTGGTACGAGGCGCGGCTGGCCGCCGGCAACCGCGACGCCCTCACCGATCCCCTTGTCACCACCGCCGCCGCAGTCCAGCGCTGGCTCGCCGCCACCCTGACCACCGCCGGCCCCACCACCCTGGCGGTGGCGCTTGTCGCCCTCCTAGCCCTAGCCCTAGCCCTCCGAACCCCCCGAACCCCCCGAACTCCCCACCCCCACCCCGAACCCCCCGCCCCACCGCGTTGATCATGAGGTTAACGGCGTTCTTGATCTCTAGAACTGCCGCTAACCTCATGATCAACGCGAATTGGTGGGGTGGGGGTGGGGTCAGCGGGGGGTGAGGCGGTCGGTGCCTAGGTGGTTGCGGAGGACCTCGGGCACCAGGACGGAGCCGTCGGGCTGCTGGAACTGCTCCAGGATGGCCGGGTAGAGGCGGCTGGTGGCCAGGGCCGAACCGTTGAGGGTGTGCACGAAGCGGGTCTGCTTGCCGCCCGGCTCGCGGTAGCGGATCGCCGCCCGGCGGGCCTGGTAGTCACCGCCCCAGGAGACCGACGAGACCTCCTTGTACTTGCCGGTGCTGGGCATCCACACCTCGATGTCGAGGGTCTTGCGCATCGACGCGCTGGAGTCGCCGGCGGCGAGCAGGCTGCGCTGGTAGTGCAGGCCCAACCCCTCGACCAGGCTTTCCGCGTGGGTGACCATCTGCTCCAGCGCGGCGTCGGCCTGCTCGGGCAGGGTGAACTGGAAGATCTCCACCTTGTTGAACTGGTGGCCCCGGACGGTGCCCCGCTCGTCGGAGTGCGAGCCGGCCGCCTCGCGCCGGTAGCACGGGGTGTACGCGAACACCTTCAGCGGCAGCTTCGCGGTCTCCAGGATCTCGTCCTGGTACGCCCCGAGGATCGCCGTCTCCGCCGTCGGCAGCAGGAACTGGCCGCGCGGCGCGGACTGCTTGTCCAGGTGGTAGACGTCGTCGTAGAACTTGGGGAACTGGCCGGCGGCGAACCCGGCGCTGTCCAGCAGCAGGTGCGGCGGGAGGAGGAACTCGTACCCGGCCTCGATGTTCCGCTCGATCAGCCAGTTGATCAGCGCCCACTCCAGCCGGGCACCCACGCCGGTGTACATCCAGAAGCCGGAGCCACCGAGCTTGACGCCGCGTTCGTGGTCGACCAGACCCAGCATCCGGCTCAGCTCGACGTGGTCGCGGACCTTCTCGATGGCCGGTGGCTCACCGTAGGTCTTCACCACCCGGTTGGCCTCCTTGCCGCCGGGCACCACGTCCTCGGCGGGCAGGTTGGGCAGCTCGCTCATTGTGGTACGCAGCCGCGACTGCACCTCGTCGAGCTCGGCCTCCAACTCGGCGATCTGCTTACGGCCGTCGTCGGAGGTGACCTCCGGCTCGACACCGGCCCGCTTCGCCTGTGCGTACGCCCGGGCCTCGGCCTTGCGGCGCTGGCGTTCCCCGTCGATCTCACTGATCAGCCGGCGGCGCTCCCGGTCGAGCTGCTGGATCGCCTCCAGCGCCCGGTCGACCTCGGCGGCGTCGAGCCGCTTCGCCAGCGCGGCTGCCACCGCGTCGCGATCCTTCCGGATCAACTCCATGTCGAGCATGCTGCTCCGTACGCCTCCGTCCGGGCTCGGGTGGACCTCCAGATGCTACCGTCGCGCCCGAATCGCCCCGCCTCCCGCACCCGACCCACCCGGCAGCGGCGGTCAGAGTCGGATCGGCATCAGGATGGAGAAGGCGGCCGGGTCGTCAGGCCGGCGAATGGCCAGTGGGGTGACCGGGCCGTCCAGTTCCAGCACCAGGCGTGGGCCACCCGCCGCGTCCAGCGCGTCGAGCAGATATCCGCCGTTGACGCCGACCCGCAACTCGGCGTCGCACCGACCGGCCCGGTCGTCGGCCAGGTCGTCCGGGCCGAGCACGCGTAGCGCGTCCCGGCCACCCAGCCCCAGCACGGTCACCGGCAGTTGGCCGCCCGCGTGATCCCTGGTCACCGTCGCGGTTCCCGAGCGCAGCGCGGCGGCCAGCCACGGCGCGTCGACCGGCACCCGCCGGGCCGGCCCACCGCTCGTTCCCGGCAGCAGGGCGTGGTAGTCGGGGAAGTCGTACGCCAGGGTCGTCACCCGCAACCGGCGCCCGGCGACGTCGGCGACGACCTGCCGTCCGACCAGGGTCAGCCGCACCTCGCCGGTTCCCACGTCACCGGACAGCCGGCGCAGCCGGTCCACCGCGGCCACCGGCAGCAGCGCACGCACCGCCGGTCCGTGCACCGCCGCGCCGGCCGTCGCCACCGCCAGCCGGTGCCGGTCGGTCGCCACCAGCCGTACCCCCTCGTCGGTCACGTCGAGCAGCACCCCGGCCAACCCCGGCAGCGCCGGGTCGGTGCCGACGGCGAACCGGACGGCGTCCACGGCGGCGGACAGGTCGCTCCCGGTCAGCACGAGCCGGGTGGCCGGTGGAGATTGGTCGTCGGCGAGCAGCCGACGGATCCGGGCGACCTCCCGACGCGCCTCGGCCAACCCGTCGGCCAGCCGCCCCAGGTGCGCGTCGAGCAACCGGTGCACCACCGGAGGCTCCGCGCGTACCGCCCGGGCGATCTCGGCCACCGGCAGGCCGACCCGGCGCAGCCCGGCCACCAGCCGGGCCGGTGCCACCTGGTCGTCGGCGTACCAGCGGTACCCGGTGGTCGGATCGACCCGGGCCGGGACCAGCACCCCGGCGGCGTCGTAGAACCGCAGCGCGCTCACCGTCAGCCCACTGGCCCGGGCCAGCTCACCGATGCTGCGCAGGTCGCTGTTCACGGTCCGATCCTGCCCCCTCGACCTGGTCGAGGGTCAAGCCGCCGGCTCCTCCTTCAGCACCCGGAAGGTGATACCGGCGGCGGTGAGACGGTGCAGCAGCGCGTCGCCCATCGCGGTGACCGGGGTGACCTGACCGGCGGTGGCCGGCAGGTCGTCGCAGGCCAGGCAGAGCGCCGACTCGGCGAGCATCTTCGCGGTCTCGTCGTAGCCGGGGTCGCCACCGGCCACCTCCGTCACCACGCGTCGCCCGCCGCCGACGCCGACGAAACGCACCGTGAACCACGACTTCGACCGCTGCTCGGCGCTCGGTCCCTGCCCGGAGGCGAGCCGACCGAGCAGCCAGCGCCGGGTCGGCGGCAGCTTCACCAGCCCGACCACGGCACCGAGTCCCGCACCGGCGGCCAGCACCGTCGGCAGCCGCCGTACGGCCGCGAAATGCCGGTAGCGGAAGTCCGGACCGTACTCGGGGCGGGCCACCGCCGAGCGGCGGACCACCTGCGGGTCGATGGTCGGCAGCGGTACCGCCCAGACGGGCAGGTCCCGCGAGCGGGCCAGTCGGCCCGACACGGCCCGGACCCGACGGTCGGCCGGGCGTGGTTCGACAGCGCGGCGTTCGCGGGCCACCCGCGACGCCTCGCCGGTACGCGAGAAGGCGGTGAGCGCCGAGTGGTACGTGCCGGCGGAGAACCGCCCGCCCGCTCGCACGTATCCGTCCACGGTGACGGCGGTGTCGGCGGGCAGCTGCTTGACGGTGAACCAGACACCTAGGTCGTGCGGGATCGAGTCGAAGCCGCAGGCGTGCACCAGCCGGGCGCCGGTGCGCACCGCCTCGGCGTGGTGGCGCAGGTACATCCGATCGACGAACTCCGGTTCGCCGGTGATGTCGAGATAGTCGGTGCCGGCGGCGGCACAGGCGGCCACCAGCGGCTCGCCGTGGTGGACGTACGGGCCGACGGTGCTGGCCACCACCCGGGCGTCGGCGGCCACCGCGTGCAGCGAGGCCGGGTCGGTGACGTCGGCGGTGAGCAGCGGCAGCCCGGCCAGCGCCGGGTCGATCCCGGTCAACTGGTCCCGGACCGCGGCCAGCTTGTCGGGGTTGCGTCCGGCGATCGCCCAGCGCAGCCCCGGTGGCGCGTGCCGGGCCAGGTAGCGTGCGGTGAGCCCGCCGGTGAACCCGGTCGCCCCGAACAACACCACGTCGTACGACCGTTGGGCAGCCATCCCGCGATCATGCCACCGTCGCCGCCGATCCGCCCGGTGCCGGTCAGTGCGGAGTGAACACGGCGCGCAGGCACTCCTCGGGCCGGTCCCGGAACAGTGCGTACCCCTCGGCGGCCCGTTCCAGCGGGAAGTGGTGCGTGGCCAGGTACTCGGTACGTAGCTCGTCGCGGGCCATCCGGTCCAGCAGCATGGGGATGTGCCGCTGGCCGTGCTGGCGTCCGCCGCGCACGGTCAGACCCTTCTGCACGACGGTGCCGACCGGGAACGCGTCGACATGGCGGGCGCCGCCGTTGAGGACGAAGACGCTGCCACCCTTGCGGCAGGCGTACACCGCCTCGCGGACCGCCTCCGGTGCCCGGGCACGGCCGCTGAACCGGGCGGCGAGCGACAGGTGTTCCCCCGCGGGCCCGCCGACCGCCTCGACGCACACGTCCGGTCCCCGCCCGCCGCTGAACTCCCGCAACTCTGCGGCAACATCGGTGTCCCGCCGGTCGATGGTCTCAGCGCCGACGTGTCGCCGCGCCATCAGCAGCCGCGCCGGGTGCCGATCGACGACGACCACCCGCTCGGCACCCAGCAGCCAGGCCGCCCGGGCGACGAGCTGACCCACCGCACCCGCGCCCCACACCGCCACCACATCGCCGGGGCGCACCTCGCCGCCCTCGGCACCCAGCCAGCCCGCCGGTGCGGCGTCCGAGGCGAACAGGGCCCGGTCGTCGCCGACGGACTCCGGCACCGGGAACGCCCCGACGTCGGCGTACGGCACCCGCACGTACTCGGCGTGACTGCCGGCGAAGCCCCCGGCGGCCCGGGGCAGGCCGAAACAGCCCGCCACCGGGTGCCCCCACTCCGCCTCGTTCGCGGTCGGGTCGGTGCTGCCGTTGTCGCAGCACGACGGCAGCCCTCGTCGGCAGTACCAGCAGGCACCGCAGGCCACCGACGCGCAGACCACCACCCGGTCGCCGACCCGGTGCCGGCGTACCCCGGCACCCACCTCGACCACGTCGCCGAGGAATTCGTGGCCGAGCACCTCACCGGCGGCCAGACCTGGCACCTGACCGGTGAGCAGCGGCAGGTCAGCGCCGCAGGTGGCGCTGCGCCGTACCCGGACGATCACGTCGTGGTCGTTGCGCAGTTCCGGATCGGGCACCTGACCGACGGCCAACTCGCCGCCGGAGGTCCAGCACAGCGCCCTCACCGTGGCGGCCCGTCCGCTGGCCACCGGGGGGCGTCGATCGGCGGCACCGGCCCACGTTCGCCGGGCGTACGGTCGGCGCGCAGCACCTCACCGGTCTCGACGAGCTGTTTGACCTGCCACAACGTGCGTCGTACCAAGAGGCCAGGATCATCGCCCAGCAGGTGCGCGGCGAGTCCGGGCCAGACCGCGTGCGGCCGCGCTCGGGCCGCCAGTTCGGTACCCCGACCGCCGGGTGCGGGGGCTACCGCGACCTCGACGGCACCGTCGAGCCGGCGGAGCGGCTCCGGCCAGGCCGCCGAGGGCAGCACCTGCTCCGGTGGCCGGTCGACCGTCACCACCTGCCAGCACCCCGGGCGGGCGACCCGCCGGGCCCGTTGCCGGGTGACGGCGGTACGCGTGGCCCTGGCCGCTGCCACGCCGAGGGCACCGGCCACCGCGACGACTGTCCCGACCCGTCCCACTCGTACCTCCGACCTGCGCTGGCGGCCGTCCCGTCCGGTCGCCGGAACGGTGCGGCGCTCGACCCGGTGGGATCTGCGGCGCGTCCGCCCAGCTCAGGGCCAGCGTCGCCGCTGGCCGGGTGAACCCGGGTCCCCCGGAAGGGGTGAACCGTCGCGGGTCGGGTAACCGCCCGCCGCAGGACCGGGGGAGGAAACACGCGTCCGTGGGGGTGGGCCGGATGCCGGATGACCGCAGCACCGTCCGGGTCGACGCGGCGGTCCGTACGCCGGGCGGCCCGCCCCTGCTGGCTTCCCGGCTGACGCCCGCCGTGCCGCCCGAACCGACGGTCCTACGGCCCCGGCTGGCCCGGTTGCTCGACGAGGCGGTGACCCGCCCGGCCACTCTGCTCCGGGCACCTGCGGGGTGGGGCAAGACCACCCTGCTCGCCAGTTGGCAGCGGACCCGGCAGGACGGCGACCCGCAGGCCCCGGCGCCGGCCTGGGTATCGGTCGAGGTGGGTGACGACCCGGACCGTCTCTGGTCGTACCTCGGCGCCGCGCTGCGTTCCGTCGTCGACCCGGCGGAGACTCCACTGCCCGACCGGGCACCGCGTCCGGACGAGTTGGAGATCCTCGCCGCCGCCCTGGCCGCCCGGGAACGGCCTGTGGTGCTGGTCGTGGACGACCTGCACCGGATCACCGATCCGGCGGCACTGGCCGGGCTGGAATTTCTGCTGCGCCACAGTGAACAGCGGCTTCGGTTGGTGGCGGCGGGGCGGACCGGGCCGCCGCTGGCGGTGCACCGGCTGCGGCTGGCCGGTGAGTTGACCGAGATCGGCCCGGACGACCTGGCGTTCACCGGCGACGAGATCGCTGACCTGCTCACCGCGCACGGGGTGGTGGTGCCGGCTGCCGCCGTGGCCCGGCTGCGGCAGCGGACCGGGGGTTGGGCGGCCGTGCTGCGGATCGCCGCGCTCGCCCTGCGCGACCAACCGGACCCGGAGCGGTGGATCGCCGACCTCGGTGCCGACCAGCCGGAGATCGCCGGCTATCTGCGGGCGGAACCACTGGCCGGGCTGGAGCCGCCGGACCGTGAGCTGCTGCGCCGCGCGGCGATCGTCGACGCCGTCTGCGCCGGTCTCGCCGCCGCGCTCAGCGACGACCCGGACGCCGAGGAACGCCTGAACGCGCTCGCCGACGGCAGCGGCCTGCTCCACCACGACGGCGGCCGGCCGGTCTGGTACCGGTGCCATCCGCTCCTGGCCGACCTGCTGCACCGGGAACTGGTCCGGCTGCCCGCGGAAGAGCTGCGCGACCTGCACCTGCGGGCGGCCGGTTGGTACGCCGGCAACGGCCGGCCGGCCGACGCGTTGCGCCACGCGCTCGCCGCCGGCGACTGGACGGCCGCCACCGACCTGTTCGTGATCCGGTGGCCGGAACTGGTGCCCTACGAGCAGCCGGCCGGCACCGGACCGACGCCCGCGCCACCACCGCCGGAGGCGGTGGAACGCGACCCCGAACTCGCGCTGGCCTGCGCCGCCGAACGGGCTCTCGACGGCGACACCGAGGCGGCTGTGGCGTATCTGCGGCTGGCCACCGGGCACGCCCGGCGGCTGCCGCAACCGCGCCGGTCCCGGTTCGGTCGGCTGGTCGCCGCTGTCGAACTCACCCTGGCCCGGCTGGCCGGCGACCCGCAGACCGTACGCTCCGCCGCCGCCCGTCTGCTCGCCACCGGTGGCGAGCAGACGGCCGACGATCCGCCGACCGCCCGCACCGTCGCGCCCCCCGCCGGGCCGCCGACCGGCCGCGCTGGCCCACCAGCGCTGTCAGCCGGCGCGGGAGTGCCGACCGGGGTTGCTGGCCCGGCGGCGGCCGGCGTGGGATCGTCGCCGCCCGGGGTTGCTGGCCCGGCAGCGGTGGCGGGCGGGGCGATGGTGGCCGGCAGTGGTGTCGCGGGGACGCGGGGCCATGCCGACGAGGACGCCGACGTGCGGGCCGTGGCCGGCACCGCGCTGGCCCTGCTCGCCCTGGACGACGGTGATCTGGCCGGGGCGGCCACCGGCCTCGCGGGAGCGCTGGCGGCCGCCCGGACGGCGGCACGCCCGCGCACCGAGCTGGTCTGTGCCAGCCGGTGGTCCCTGGTGACGGCGCTGCGTGGGGAGTTGCGTGCCGCCGAGGAGGCGGCCCGGGCGGCGTTGGCCCTGCCACCCTGCCAGGGCTGGGCGGCGCTGCTCGACTGCGGGTACGCGCACCTGGCGCTGGCGGTCGTGGCGCTGCACCGGGACCAGCCGGCGGAGGCCGAGGCGCAGCTGGGGCTGGCCGCGCCGGCCGGCGGCGAACCGGTGGCCGACGCGGTCGCCGGTTGGTGCCGCGCGTACCTGCGCCACGACGAGGGGGAGTTCAGCGCCGGCCACCGGCTGCTGGTGGAGGCTCGCGCCGGGTGGGGCGGGCGTGGCGGTGAGCTGGGCTCGTGGCTGCGCGCCGCCGAGCTGGACCTGCACAGTGCCCGGGGCGACGTGCAGACCGCCCGGGAACTGGCCGGTGACCGGCCGACGGACCCGGTGACCGGCGCGGCGGCGTCGCTGGCCGTCGCGGCGGCCCGGACCGAGCTGCGGGCCGGTGACCCACGTGCCGCCGACCGCCTGCTGCCGGACTGGACCGCCGCACCGACCGCCGACTGGCCGCTGCCGGTACGCCTCGACGCCGCGCTGCTGGCCACGGTGCTGGCCGTGCGGGCCGGTGACGACCGCCGGGCGGGCCGGACGCTGGAGCAGGCCCTCGACCTGGCCGCACCGGAGGGCTACCGTCGCCCGTTCCGCCGGGCTGAGCCGGGGCTGCGGGAACTGCTCGCCGCCCACCTCGACTCCGGCACCGCCCACTGGTCACTGGTGAGTGACCTGGTGCGCGCCGCCGACACGCCGGCCGGGCTGGCGGGCGGTACGGGCACCGCCGACGCGGCGATGGCGCCGCTGGACGAGCCGCTCACCGAACGGGAGCTGACGATCCTGCGCTATCTGCAGAGCATCCTGTCCAACGTGGAGATCGCCGCCGAACTCTCGGTCTCCGTCAACACCGTCAAGACCCACGTACGCAACATCTACCGCAAGCTCGACGCCACCCGCCGTCGCGACGCTGTCCGCCGCGCCCGCCAACTCCGTCTCATCTGACCGCCCCACCCCGCGACCCCCGACCGACTCGGGTCAGGGGGTGGCGGCGTCGACGGCGGCGAGGAGGGTGGACGGGTCGAAGTCCCCGTCGTGCCGGATGTCGTTGACGAAGAGGGTGGGGGTGGCGTCCACCCCGCTGCGGATCGCGCCGACGAAGTCCTGCCGGATCCGGTCGGTGTGGGCGTGCCGTGCTATCTCCGCCTCCACCTCGTCGACGGGCAGGCCGAGCTGCTCGACACCGAGCGTCAGGTGTACCGGATCCAACTGATCCTGGTGTTCGTAGAGCCAGTCGTGCATCTCCCAGAACCGGCCGCGCTCTCCGGCGGCCTCGGCGGCCTCGGCGGCCCGCTCGGCGTACGGGTGCATGTTGGTGATCGGGAAGTGACGGTAGACGTGACGGACCGTGTCGCCGCGTTGCCGTAGCACCTCCGTCAGGTTGGCGTGGGCGAGGCCGCAGAAGGGGCACTGGAAGTCGCCGTACTCGACGATCGTCACCGGTGCGTTCAGCGGACCGCGGATGTGGTCGTGCTCCGTGACGGGTGTGCGGAGTCGCGCAGTGACCTGCAGGGGCGTGGTCAGCCGATCGGTCATACCCCCCAGCCTCGGACCGGGTCGGGTGAGCGCGGCTCACCCGACCCGGGTGGTTCCGCCGGCTCAGCGCAGCACCGGGGCGACCGCGATGTGGTTCTGCACCTCACGGATGCCGGGGGCGGACCAGACGACCCGTTCCACCTCGGCGCGTTCGGGCATCGAGTGCACCAACCCGCCGAGCAGCACCGTGTCGCCGTGTACGCGTACCGTCACCTGTTCGGCGTCGGTGGCGCGGTTGCGGGCCAGCGCGTCGACGATGCGCCGGGCCAGGAGGGCGCCGTCCGGGCGTACCGGCGGTCGGACTGTCATGCCGTTGCTGACCCCACGGACACCGGTCAACTGGCCGATGGCCTGCTCGGCGGCCCGGCGCTGGTACTCCCACTCGACCTCGCCGTGCAGGGTGACCCAGCCCTGGGAGACCGTCACGTCGAGCGCGTCGACAGGGACGAACGCCTGCCACTGCAGCGCGTGCTGGACCGCGGCGGCGATCTCCGGGTCGGTGCGTTCAGCGCCGGTGACCAGCCGCACCGCGAGGTCGTTGGCGACCGCCCGTACCTGGGTGACCCGGTGTGCGGCGCGCTCGGCCGCCCATTTCTTGGCGTAGCTGTCGACCCGCCCGGTCAACGTCACCACGCCCTCGGTGACGATCACTCCGATCTCGTGCGGTCGGACCCGGGGCTCCCAGTCGAGTTCGTCAAGCACCGCGGACCGGATGTCCTGGTCGGTGCGGTTGATCATCGAGATGCTGGCCATCGGTCGCTCCCTTCTCACCTGGATGGCGCGAACCGGCGCGCCGGCACGACCGCGCCGCTGGGCGCGGGTCGGCAACCAGGTCCGCCGTGACCGAGCCTGGTGACGGTCCGGGTGAATCGGCCTCACCCGGATCGGACGAGAGGTGATCAGGGCCGCGCGGCGCGGCAGCCGGCTGATCAGCAACGACACGGCCGCCGAGGCGGCAAGGTTCGGGTGGCCCTGGTGGCGGTGAGGTGCCTCGGTGGGTGCAGCGCGACGGGCCCCGCCCGACCTCATCGGTCGGTGGGGCCCGTCGTCACGGAGAGCGTCAGTTGGCGGGGTTGGCCGGGTCGGCGGGGGAGTCGGGCCGGTCCACGTCGACGAACTCGATGTCGTCCAGGGCCCGGTCACGGCTTCCGGCGGCGCGTGCGGCGGTGCCGGCCGCCCAGCCGACCGCGGCACCGACGAGTGCGGCGCCGATCAGCAACGTCCAGGGCAGCGCCGGCCGGCGTCCGGCGAGCGCGTCGAAGGCGCGGCTGGCGCGGTGGCGGGCCTCCTCAGCGGCCGACTCGACCAGGTCACCGGCGTCGCCGGCGAAGCCCGCGGAACTGTGCCGGGCGGTGCGGGCGGTGTCGCGGATGCTGTCGCCGGCGTTGTTCACCGCCGAGACGAGGTGCTGCCACGCCTGGTCCGCGATCCGCTCCGGCTTGCTGCGGCGCTCCAGCAGATGTGTTCCGAACATGATGGTTCCCTCCTCGACAGTGCCGGAGCCGGTGCACGCATCAGCTGTCGGCGGCGTTGTCCGGCCGGTGGCGGCTCGCATTCGAGGCTGTGCCCGCACCGGCCCGGCCGCAAACCACCGACGCTCTCGGCACGGACCGGAGCGGGGTCCGAGGCCCCGGTCCAGGGTCAGCGGGCGACGACCGCCACCACCGCCGCGCGGGCGAAGTCGTCGTCGTCATCGTCGTCGTCACCGTCACCGCCGCCGAAACCGCAGGCCAGCACGAGGGCGAGCAGGGCACTGACACCGGCGAGCGCGGCGAGTCTGCGGAGCATGATGTGGTCCTCCCGTTGTAAGGGTCACCCGTGATGCTAGGCACACCATGCCACTGGCGCTCGCCGAGCGCAGGTCAGGCCGGGTTTCGTGGGGCACGCCGGCAGAGCGGGGAAACGACGGCGCTGGCACCGGCCCGCTACCCTGGTTCGGCGGCGTCGGCAGTGCCGAGTGCCGGGAGAAAAGACCAATAAAGTTCGGATAAGGGCGATTTGCCGTGCCCGAGTCCGTGAATTGCTCATCCCGAGGGGTGGCGACCGAGGCCGTTGAAGGAATACTGTCGGTCGCGGCCCGCGTACTGATGAGGCGCCCGTCGTACGGGCGAGTGGAGGTGCTCGCGTGAGCCTGTCGATCCTGCAGACGGTTCGGCCCGGTGGTGTCATCGAGATCGCCCCTCGGGGCGAGATCGACGTCGACACCGCGTACGAGGTTAAAGAGGCCATCGCCGAGGTGCTGGCCAAGGGGCGTCCGGCCCGGATCGAGCTCAACATGCGGCTGGTCACCTTCATCGACTCGGTCGGCATCAGCGCCATGGTCGCCGGCTTCCAGACCGCCGAGGTCAGCGGGGTGAAGCTGGTCGTCACCGAGCCGAGCCGGTTCGTGCACCGGCAGCTCTGGGTGACCGGCCTGCTCGGCCTCTTCGGCGCACCCGAGCCCTACTACGCCGGGGCCGCCACGGCTCCCGAGGTGCTTCCCGGGGCCTGACCGTCTCGGGTCAGCCGCCGTCGAGGCCGGACAGATCCACGTCGCTCACCTCGGTGACCGCCCGGACGGCGGTCACCGAGGCGTAGCCGTCGGCGAGCAGCGCCAGGTCCGTACCGGGCTGCACCGCCTGGCCCGGCTCCTCCAGCGAGGTACGCACGAAGCCGTGCCCGGATTCGGCGACCGTCATCTGCACCTGGCCGAAGGTCGCCAGGGTGGCCTGGCGTACCCCACGCAGTCGACCCAGCGGCAGATCCGGCGAGTTGACGTTGAGGACGCTCTCCGTCGGCCCGGCGGTCAGCCGGGGCAGCAGATCCAGGGCGACCCGGGCGGCGGTGGCCCAGTTCCGTTCCGCGTCGCGTACCCGGGCGGCGGCCGCCACCGCGGCGCCGCCGCTGGCCGCGGTGGCCTCGCCGACGGAGAGCACGTCCAGCGACACCGCCATCGCCCGGCAGCCGTTCGCCGCGGCGGTGAAGGCGGCACCGACGGTGCCGGAGTGCAGCACCGCGCGCCCCGCGTTGGCGCCCCTGTTGATTCCCGACAGCAGCACCGACGGCGGCGGTCCGAAGGCACCGTGCACGGCGATGAGGGCGATGAACCCGGGCGAGCCGCCGACACCGAACGCCGGCACCCCGTCGAGTTCCGGCAGCGGATGCTCGCGGACCACCACCTGCCCGTCCTGCTCGATGGCGCTCATCGCGGCGCTGGTGCCGCTCGCCTCCTCCAGCGGGGCAGCCACCACCACGTCCAGGCCCCGGTCGACGGCCGCCCGGGCCAGCGCCTGGATGCCCGGCGCGGCGATCCCGTCGTCGTTGGTGATCAGCACCCGTAGCGTCATCGGCCACCCGCCCGCTGCGCCAGTTCGTCGGGGGTGGTCCGCTCCTGTGGGCGGCTGCCGGCCGGTTCCAGTTTGACCCGGTCGACCAGGCCGTTGATCGAGTCGAGTCGGCCGGTGCCGAGGCCGTGTCGGGTGACGTTCAGCGCGCCGGCCGCCGCGCCGGTACGGATCGCCGTGCGGACATCGCCACCCCGGGCCACCACGGCGGCCACACCCGCGGTCATCGAGTCACCCGCCCCGCGCGGGTCGGCCGCCTCCAGTCGCGGCATCAGCACCTCGAACACCTCGCCGTCGACAAGCGCCAACGCGGGCTTGTCGGCCCGGCTGACCACCACGTTCTCGGCGCCGGAGGCGTGCAGGTCGTACATCGCCCGGGTGAGCTGCTCCTCGTCGTCGCCGTCCGCCCGCCCGTCGGCGAGCAGCTCCTCGTGGCTGACCTTGAGGAAGAAGACGCCGCTCTCCAGGACGGCGGTGAGGTGCTCGCCACAGAGGTCCACCACCACCCGGCCGCCGTTGGCGCCGAGATCGGCGGCGAAGCGCCGGTAGAGGTCGGCGGGAACCAGCGACGGATGGTTCGGGCCGCTCAACACGCTCACCGGCGCGCGCAGTCCCTCGCCGAGCGCGAGGTTGTACAACTCGTCGAGTTCGTGCCGGCTCAACGGCTGGCCGGTCACGTCGACGACCTCCCGGCGGGTGCCCTCGCGGCGGTCGTGCACATACCCGCCGGTACCGCCGGAGTCGCGGGCCACCACCTTGAGGTCGACCCCCTCGCTGACCAGCAACGGCTCCAGTACCTGCCCGACCTCGCCGCCGAGCGCCGCGCAGAGCACCACGTCGACGCCGAGTGACAGCACCATCCGGGCCTGCCAGACCCCCTGCCCGCCCGGGTGCAGGTGCAGCTCCGGCGCGTCGCTCGGCTGATCGATGGTGACGGTCAGCAGCGGGGTCGGTGCGAAGATCATGACGTGCCCGCTGTCCGCGGCGTCGCCGAATCCGGTGGTTGGCTCGTTGCGGTCGACCATGCGCGTTCCTCCCGTTAGCGGATAAATGTCCGCTTCCTGGTACGACGGTAACGAAGGGGACGCGTCAGCGCGCGTCGACGGCACGGTGCCCGGCCGACGAACTGTGGAAACGCGACGCCGGGTGAACCGCTCGTGAAGAGCGGTTCACCCGGCGCGACGAGGAACTCAGTACACCGACAGGTGCACGTGGTTGGTGTGGTCGCTGGACGGGTCACCCCGGGCGCCGCTGTACGACTTCCAGCCGCTGCTGGGCAGCCAGATCTGCCTGTACCAGATCACGTAGAGCACGGCGAGCCGGTCGGCGTTGTTCACGAAGTACGCCGCCAGGTTGTTGCCGTAGGTCCGGTCGCCGCCGGTCGCGTCCCCGCCGAAGCCGTTCTTCTGGGCCGCGAAGTCGCAGGCCCGCCCCTTCGGGTGCTCGCCTGAGCCGCCGGAGCGGTAGCAGGAGACGTACCGGGTGAAGCCGGCCGACTTGGCCTGCTTGAGCGCGTGCAGGGTGCGCGGGGTGATGCAGCCGTTGGCTGGGGTGGGGTCGTTGACGCTGCACGACTCCGACGGCCACGACCCGTCGGAGTTGCGGGGAGCAGGCTTGGCGGTGGGGCTCGACCCGCCACTGCGCGACGGTGACCGGGCTGCCCGCTCGGCGGCCTCGGCCCGCTCGGCCGCCTCGTCCCGCTCGATGGCCACGGTCAACGCCCGCTCGGCCTGATCCTTGCGCTTGGCCATCACGGCCACCTGCTTGCGCTGCTCCTGGATCTCCACGTCCAGGGCCTGCTTGGTGGCGCTGACCTCGTCCCGGGCGTTCTGGAGCTCACGTAGCGCGCGGTCCTCGTTGGCGGCCACCGCGTCCAGCGCCGCCGCCCGGTCCATGAAGCCCGCCGGTGACCCGCTGTTGAGCAGTGCCGACGCGGCGCCCAACCGCCCGGTGCGGTACGCCTGCGCGGCGATCTGGGCGACCTTGGTGCCGCGCTCGGCGACCTGGCTCTCGGTCGTCTTGAGCTGCTCGGCAAGCTGCTTCTGACGCTTCACCGAGCGGTCGAGCGCGGTCTTGGCGTCGAGGTAGCCCTTGCTGGCGGCCTCCAGTTGGGCCCGGAGTGCCGGGGTGCCACCCTCGTCGTCCACATCGCCCGGGGCTGCCGCCCGCAACGGTTGCGGTGCGGCGGCGGCTGGGGTGAAGGGGGCCAGCGCGACGCCGAGGGTGAGGGCGAGCGCGGCCGCGATCAGGGCCGCCGTACGGGCGGCCGGTCTTACCGTTGCCACTGCTGGCATGCACATGTCCTTCCGTCAGCCGCCGACCGGGTTAGCTGACGGGTTCGGGACGGAAGATCCCTACCGCTGACGCGGATACACCCCAGGAACATGGTTCCCCGGTTCGCCCTGGCGGGCGATTAGGCGGCGGCCGCCGCCGGCACCGGTGGGTGCCGCCTGGCGGAGGCCGGGTCCGAGCCTACCGGTGCCCATGTGACCGGTGCAGCTGCTGTTACTCCTGGTGTTCAGTTGTTGACTAGTAGAACAGACCAAAACGGACAATAGGTCCTTTTCCTGGATTGCTTCCGTCACCACCGCGTAGCCCCACAGCCCCCAGGATCCGGTCGCGGCTCTATCTGGAGGGTCGCGTGCTCGATCTGGAAGTCCTCATGCAGCGCCGAGTGGGCCGCCGCCAGCACGGCGGCGACGTCGGCGCCGGGGGCGACGGTCAGGTGCGCCGAGGCGACCTCCATCCCGGAGGTCAACGTCCAGACGTGCAGGTCGTGAACACCGGCCACCCCGGGTACCGCGGCGAGCCGGTCGTGCACCGCGGTGACCTGAAGATGTTCCGGCGCGGCCTGGACCAGGATGCGCACCGCCGCCCGGCCCAGGCGCCACGTCCGGGGCAGGATGAACGTGGCGATCGCCACCGCGACCAGTGGGTCGGCCCACCACCAGTCGGTCACGGTGATCAGCAGGGCGGCCGCGATCACGCCCAGCGAGCCGAGCAGGTCCGCCAGCACCTCCAGGTAGGCACCGCGCAGGTTGATGCTCTCCCGCGCCCCCGGGCGCAGGAGAGCGAACGCGGCGATGTTGGCGAGCAGGCCGAGTGCCGCCACCACGAGTACCGGGCCGGCGAGCACCTCGGGCGGATCACCAAACCGGCGTACCGCCTCGACAAGCACGTACACCGCGACGCCGGAGAGCAGTACCGCATTGGCCAGGGCCGCGAGCACCTCCAGCCGGTAGAGCCCGAAGGTGCGTTGCGGATCGGTGTCGGCCCGCCGGGTGGCGGCCACGGCCGCGAGGGCCATCCCGATGCCGAGTACGTCGGTGAACATGTGCCCGGCGTCGGAGAGCAGGGCCAGCGAACCGGTCCGCAGAGCGGTTGCCGCCTCGATCACCATCAGCACGCTGAGCAGGGCGAACGCAGCCCACAACCGGCCGACGTGGCGGTGCGCGGCGTTCGACACCGCAGCGTGGTGGTGGTCATGACCGGCGCCCACCCAGACACCTTGCGTCGTCGGTCGGGCCGGGGAAGGATCTATGCCAACATCGCTATGTACGCAATCGTCGGGGTGGGCTCGCGGCGCTCCGGTCTCAACCGGTCGGGTCGATGGTGGTCAACCGCTGGGTGGCCCGGGACAGGGCGACGTAGAGGGTACGGACGCCGGAGCCCGGCTCCGCCCGGATCTCGCCAGGGGCGACAAGCACCACGCCGTCGTACTCCATGCCCTTGGCCTCCAGGCTGGTAACCACCTGCAACCGCTCCCCGCCGACCGCCCCCAGCCAGGCTGCGACCTGGTCCCGACGGGGCACCGGGGTGATCACGCCAACGGTGCCCTCGACCTCGCCGAGCAGAGCGCTGGCAGCCGTCACGACCGTGGTCTCCAACTCCGGCGGTGGCACCACGAGCTGGACCGGATCGATCCCGGTGGAACGGACCGCGGTGGGCAACGCGAGATCCGGGTACGCTCGCCGGATCTCGGCCGCCGCCACCGCGAAGATCTCCGCCGAGTTGCGGTAGTTCGTGGTGAGGGTGAACCGGTGCCGCCGACGGCGTCCGAGCGCCTGGTCGCGGGCCCGGGCCAACTCCTGCGGATCCCCCGTCCACGCGGTCTGTGCCGGGTCACCCACCACCGTCCAGGAGGCCAGCCGCCCGCGTCGGCCGACCATCCGCCACTGCATCGGTGAGACGTCCTGGGACTCGTCGACCACCAGGTGGGCGTAGTCGCGGTAGTCCTCGGGACGTTCCCTGGCCGCCTGCCGGGCGGCACGCTGCCGGTCGGCGAAGGTGCTCAGCTCACGTACCCCGCCGGCCAGCTGGTACGGGTCCCGCTTCCGTCGAGCGGGGCGCATCGGCTTACCGAGCAGCGCGTCCAACTCGTCGAGCAGCGCGACGTCGGCCACGGACAGGCCCTCCGTGGCGAGCCCCTGGTAGGCCGCACCGAGCAGCCGGATCTCGGCACCGGAGAGCAGGCCCCCGCCGTACCGGCGCAGCCGCTGCGGATCGGCCAACCAGGCGAGCACGTGCCGCGGATGCAGCCGTGGCCACCACGCCTTCAGGAAGTCGCGGAAGTCCGTCCGGTCGATCAGCTCGTCCTCGAAGGCACGCTGCTCCGGCAGCCCGCCGATGCCGAGTCGGCGGGCCTGCGACCAAAGGGCGGCGAGCACGCCGTCGAAGCCGGCCCGACGCACCTCGTTGCGGCGCGCGCCACGGGGCAGCGCGCGATCCCGGATGGCGTCCAGCTCGGCCCGCTCCAGCCGCAGCAGCGTGCCCCGGTACAGCAGGCGCAGCTCGGTGGGGGAGTCGGGCACCGCGTCCCGGGCCGCCCGCTCCAACACCCGGCGCATCCGCAGCGAACCCTTGACGGCCGCCACCTCGGGCGGGTCGGTGCGGGTGGCCACCACCCCGGGGAAGAGACTGCCCAGCGAATGCAGGGTGGCGGTGTCCTCGCCCAGCGACGGCAGCACCGAGGCGATGTACTCGACGAACACCGAGGAGGGGCCGATCACCAGGATGCCGCCTCCGGCGTACCGGCTGCGGTCGGCGTAGAGCAGGTACGCCGCGCGATGCAGCGCCACCGCGGTCTTGCCGGTGCCCGGACCGCCGGAGACGAGGGTCACCCCCGAGCCGGGGGAGCGGATCGCCTCGTCCTGCTCGCGCTGGATGGTGGCCACGATGTCGCGCATGCCGCGACCGGTGGTGCGGGACAGGGTGGCCAGCAGCGCACCGTCGCCGACCACCGGCATGTCCGGTGGGGCGGCGTCCGGGTCCAGCAGGTCGTCCTCGATCCGGGTGACCCGCTCACCGCTGGACTGGATCGTCCGGCGCCGGACGACGCCGAGCGGCTCCGCCGGGGTCGCCTGGTAGAACGCGGCGGCGGCCGGGGCCCGCCAGTCCACCACAAGCGTGGTGGCGTCCTCGTCGCGGATCCCGAGTCGCCCGACATACAGGGTCTGCCCGTCCCGCAGGTCGAGCCGGCCGAAGACCAGCCCCTCGTACTCGGCGTCGAGAAGATGGCGTCGCTGCGCGGCGTGGAAGACCATCGCGTCGCGCTCGACAAGCGCACCGAAGTTGCCGACCCGGGCGAGCCGGTAGCCGTCCCGCTCCGCGCGAACGGCGGATCGGCGCAGCTCGGCCAGTCGCGCGTACACCCGGTCGAGATGCCGTTGCTCGGCGGCGATCTCCTGATCCAGGGTGCTCTGATCCACCGCTCGCTCTCCTCGTGACGCCGCCCGGCCAACCGCACGAGATTACGCCCCGCGTCCCCGGGCGTTTCTCCCGGATCTTCGCCGACCTGCGACGGACCCGGCGCACGGGCACCCTGACCGGAGCGGGTGGCGGTCAGCCGTCGACGCGCTGCCGGCCCGGGAGGGCCTCCAGGACGCGGCGCAACACGCCGACCAGGGCGGCGTTGACCTCCTCGGGCCGTTCCATCATCAGCATGTGCCCGGCACCGGGGCAGACGGTCAACTCGGTGGCCGGAAGGGCGGCGGCGATCGACTCCGCGCACGGCGGCGGGGTGAGCCGGTCCCGGTCGCCGACCAGCGCCGCCGCCGGCAGGTGAGCCAGCGCGGCAAGCGTGGCCAGCCGGTGCTGAGTGCCGATGGAGGCCCGGAACCCGCCGATCGACCGCAGCGTGGCGCGGGCCACCGCCGAGGTGACCAGTCGGATGTCCGTGGGGTCGCAACGGTCGCCGAAGAGCATCCAACGGATGCTCGGACGTAGCGCGCGCAGCAGGGCCCGAGGCGGTCGCCAGGCGCCACAGCGGGCGAGGACCCCGGCCCCGGTGGTCTCGGCCAGCCGGATGATCCGGGCGATCCGGGGAGAAAGGCCGTAGACGGTGTGGGTGTGCCCCTCGGCGGTGGTGGAGACGAAGACCAGGCCGGCGGTGCGGCGCGAGAAATGGTCCGGGTGGCGGTGCGCGTACTCCATGATCGTCATGCCACCCATCGAGTGGCCGACAAGCACCACCGGCCCGGTGGGCGCCACCGTGTCCAGCACCGCGGCCAGGTCGTCGCCCAGTTGGGCCAGGGTGGCCGTGGGCAGGGCCATACAGCTCGACCGGCCGTGCCCACGCGCGTCGTAGGTGACCACCCGGACCGAGCCGAACATCTCCTGGAGGGCGGCACGTTGCCGGTGCCAACTGCGCCCGTCCAGGGTCCAGCCGTGCAGCAGCACGGCTGTCACATCGGCGTCGGACGGGCCGACGGTCTCCACGTGCAGGCGTACGTCGTCGCCCAGCCGTACCTCGGTCGGCTCCGGCATCGCCACCTCCCCACGGCGCACGGATGCGTAACACCGGGGATACCCGGTGGTAACACCGGCTACCCGTCATGACAACACGCCAACCGGGGTGTTGAGAAGATCTCGTCGATCGGCTCCGCCCGGGCACCGGCCCGGCCAGGCTGAGCACATGGCATCCACGGGTGGAGTACCCGCCGGCTCCGCGCTCGCCGGCCAGGCGCGCGGGGGCACGCCGGGCGCGGCCCTGGCCGAGCTGCTCGCCGGCAACCGGCGCTTCGTCAGCGGGCAGCCGGTGCACGGCCACGACGTGACCGCGGCGGCCGCGACCGCCTCCGGCGACCAGCAGCCGTACGCCGTGGTGCTGGGCTGTATCGACTCGCGGGTGCCGTTGGAGGCGATCTTCGACCAGACCTTCGGCTCGATCTGCGTGATCCGCACCGGGGGGCACGTGCTGGACCGGGCGGTGCTGGGCTCGATCGAATACGTGGTCGAGGTGCTTGGCGTACCGCTGGTGATGGTGCTGGGGCACGAGCGCTGCGGCGCGGTGCAGGCGACGGTCGACGCGCTGCGCACCGGCCGACGTCCGCCGGGCTCACTGGCCCATCTGGTCGACCGGATCGCGCCCGCGGTCGCCGAGGTGGGGGTGGACGATCCGCAGGTGCTGCCCGTGGCGGTCCGCCGGCACGTGGCCCGCACGGTGACCACGCTGCGCGCCGATCCACGGCTGGCGCCGCCGGTCACCGCAGGCCGGGTCGCCGTCACCGGTGCCCTCTACGACCTCGCCACCGGCGAGGTAGCCCTGCTCGACCCGCCGGGAAGGTGAATCGCGCGGAGCCGGGACGGCGAACGCCCGCCGGGTGCGACCCGACGGGCGTTCACAGATGCTACGGAGAGGGCGTGCTGCCCTCGGCCGATCAGGCCTCGAAGACGCCGGCCTCGACCAGGCGCTTCTCGGTGGCGTCCCAGCCGTCACCCGGGTGGGCGGCGTTGAGACCGTTGAGCTCGGCCCGGATCTTGGCGGCGTGGCCGGCGGCGGCCAGCACCCGGATCTCCTCGATGAAGGCCTCGGAGTCGGTGCGCAGGTGCGCCGTCTTGCCGTTGGTGAGGTTCCGCACGTAGGCGTGCTTGCCGCCGTTGAGCGGAATCACGTACTTGAACTCGCCCAGCACGCTGAGGGCGCCACCCTGGCCAGCCTGGCCGGCCCGGACTGACGCGCGCGCGGTCTTAGAGGTGTTGCTCGCCACGGAGGTACTCCTTGCAAGACGTACGGAGGACGGAACGTCCGGGGGCTGTTGCGGGCGCCGTCAGAGGCGAGACCCGCGGAGGCTTACGCGGCACAGGCCGCCGATGGAACTGTACACGACCCACGATGCCGGCTGGTCATCGCGGCGTCACGAGGTGGAACCGCGGTCACCTGTCCGGGTATTCCGGGCGGCGGATTTTCCGATTCCCTGGCGTACCATCCGTCACAGCAGTCATCATGTGTTCCACAAGCCCGGATCGGGCGAGGTCGTAGGGGAAGACGCACCTCGCACTCCGGGAGGTCACCGTGCCAACGCGTGGCGTCGTATACGTCCACTCGACCCCGCTCGCCGTGTGCTCACACGTCGAGTGGGCGATCGCGCGCGTCCTCGCCGCGCCGGTCAACCTTCAGTGGACGGCTCAGCCCGTCGATCCCGGCGCCCGCCGGGCCGAGTGCGGGTGGTCCGGTAGCCCGGGAACGGGTGCCGAGCTGGCCGCTGCCCTCCGGCAGTGGCCCATGATCCGTTTCGAGGTCACCGAGGAGCCCAGTCCGGGCGTCGACGGTGAACGCTTCATGCACGTGCCGGGCCGGGGCCTGTTCCGGGCGACGGTGGGCGCCGCCGGCGACATCCAGCTCGGCGAGGACCGGCTACGCAGCATCATGGCCGGCGCGCGGGCGCCGGAGGCCCTCGCGCACGCCCTCGACAAGGCGCTCGGCACCGCCTGGGACGCCGAACTGGAGCCGTACCGTCACGCCGGGGACGGCGCGCCGGTGACCCTGCTCACCCGGGTCGGTTAGCCGACCCCGGCCCGACCGGGGACGTCGGCGGCCCCGCCGGCCGGCCGGGCGGAGGTCGAGTTGCCCGGTACGCGGTGAACTGGTGGGATGGTCCGCGTGTCGACTACCCCTCGGCGCGTCGCCGCCGCGCTCGTCCTGGTGACCGCGCTGCTCGTCACCGGCTGCTCCGGGGCCGGCCAGCGTCCCGGTGCGGGACCCGCCTCGACCCCGGTGACGGAGCCGGCGCCGCCGTCGAGCGCCCCGCCCGAGGACCCGGCCACCCTGGCGGCCGCGCTCGTCGCCGAACTCGCCGACGAGGACCTGGTCGGCCAGGTGCTGATGCCGTACGCCTACGGCGACCAGGCGACGAAGGTGTCCTCCGGTTCGGCGGCCGGCAACCGGGCGCTGGCCGGGGTGGACACGCCGGCCGAGATGGTCGAGAAGTACCGGCTCGGCGGCCTGATCCTGGTGGGCTTCAGCGCGGACGACCCCACCCAGGCCAACCAGGAGACCACGAACGTCGACAACCCGAAGCAGGTTCGCGAGCTGACCACCGGACTGCGCGAGGCCGCCGGGAAGCTACCCGCGGGCGCGGCGCCCTTCCTGATCGGCACCGACCAGGAGTACGGGGTGGTCACCCGGATCACCGACGGGGTCACCATGCTGCCCAGTGCGCTCGGTGCCGGAGCCGCCGGTGACCCGGACCTGACCGAGGCCGCCTGGCGTGCCGCCGGCACCGAGCTGGCCGCCATGGGCATCAACGTCGACTTCGCGCCGGTGGCCGACGTGCTGGTGACCCGCAGCACGGTGATCGGGTCCCGCTCGTTCGGCTCGGATCCGCAGCGGGCCGCCGACCAGGTCGGTGGCGCGGTACGCGGGCTGCAGACCGCCGGGGTGGCGGCCACTCTCAAGCACTTCCCGGGTCACGGCCACAGCGCCGTCGACTCGCACAAGGATCTGCCCCGGCTCGGTCAGTCCCGCGGCAAGCTGGCCGCCGAGGCGTGGCCGCCGTTCACCGCCGGCATCGAGGCCGGCGCGCTGGCCGTGATGTCGGCCCACCTCGACGTCCGCTCGGTCGACCCGGGGGTGGCCGCCACCTTCTCGTACAAGCTGCTCACCGAGGTGCTGCGCGGGGAACTCGGTTTCCAGGGCGTGGTGATCACCGACGGGATGAACATGCCGCCGGCCCGTCGCTTCGAGCCCGGCGAGGCGGCGGTGCGGGCGCTGAAGGCCGGCAACGACCTGATCCTGATGCCTCCGCACGTCGGGCAGGCGTACGAGGGGCTGCTGACCGCGTTGCGCGACGGCACACTGCCCCGGAACCGGCTGGTCGAGGCGGCCACCCGCGTGCTGACCATGAAGTTCACCCTGGGCGACGCACCCGCGCCGAAACTGTCCACGCTCGGCGCACCGGCGCACCGGGAGGCGGCCAAGGCGCTGGCCGCCGGCGCGGTGACCGTGCTGCGCGGCCGATGCGACACCACGGGCGTCCGTGGCCCGGTCACCGTCACCTCGTCGGGCGGGCGGGCGCACACCCGAGCGGCGTTGACCGAGGCGTTGACCTCGGCCGGACTGAAGGTGGTACCGAGCGGTGGCACGGTCGTCCACCTGGTCGGCTACGGCGACGGTGCGAAGGATCTGCGGTCCGACGCGGCCGTCACCGTGGCCATGGACACCCCGTACGTGCTGGCGTCGGCGAAGTCGGCCACCCTGCTGGCCACCTACTCATCCAGCCGTGCCTCGATGACCGCGCTCGCCGACGTACTCGCCGGCAAGACCCGCCCGACCGGCCGCTCCCCGGTCAAGGTCCCCGCCCTACCCCCCACCACCTGCACCAACTGACCCACCCCTCGGGTGCAGTTGATCATGAGGTTAGCGGCAATGGTTGATCTCTGGACTGCCGCTAACCTCATGATCAACAGGGGTGGGGTCAGGGGCGGGTGAAGATGAGGGCCACGTTGTGGCCGCCGAAGCCGAACGAGTTGTTCAGCGCGGCGGGGACCTCCATGTGCCGCGCCTTGTTGGCCGCCACGTCCAGGGTGAGACCGTCGTCCGGGTCGTCCAGGTTGATCGTCGGCGGCACCACGCTGTCGCGGATCGCCAGGATGGTGGCGATCGACTCCAGCGCACCTGCCGCACCGAGCAGGTGACCGGACATGGACTTGGTGGCGGTGAGCACCGGGTGGTCGCCCAGCGCGGCCCGCAACGCGGTGATCTCCGCCATGTCGCCCACCGGAGTCGAGGTGGCGTGCGCGTTGACGTGGACGATGTCGGACTTCGCCACGTCCGCGTCGGAGATCGCCTTCGCGATCGCCCGGATCGCCCCGGCCCCCTCCGGGTGGGGCTGGACGATGTCGAAGCCGTCGGAGGTGAGACCCGCACCGGCGAGCCGCGCGTACACCCGGGCACCCCGGGCGGCGGCGTGGTCGGCGCGTTCCAGCACGATCACGCCGGCGCCCTCGCCGAGCACGAAGCCGTCCCGGCCCTTGTCCCACGGGCGGGAGGCCCGCTCCGGCTCGTCGTTGCGGGTCGACATCGCCCGCATCGAGGAGAAGCCGGCGATGGGCAGCGGGTGGATGACCGCCTCGGTGCCGCCGGCCACCACCACGTCGGCGCGACCGGCACGGATCATGTCCATGCCGAGCGCGATCGCCTCCGCACCGGTGGCGCAGGCGCTGGCCACCGAGTGCACGCCCGCGCGGGCGCCCAGCTCCAGACCGACCCACGCGGCCGGGCCGTTCGGCATCAGCATCGGAATGGTGTGCGGGGAGACCCGCCGGGGGCCGGACGCCTCCAGGACGTCGTCCTGGGCGAGCAGGGTCAGCGCCCCGCCGATACCCGAACCGACGCTCACGCCGAGCCGCTCCGGGTCGAGCCCGGAGTCGGCCAGGCCGGCGTCCGACCAGGCCTGGTGGGCGGCGACCAGGGCGATCGCCTCGGAACGGTCCAACCGGCGCAGCTTCACCCGGTCCAGCAGGCCGGCCGGATCGACCGCGAGCTGGGCGGCGATCCGGACCGGCAGTTGCGCGGCCCACTCCTGGGCGAGCGAACTCACCCCGGAGCGGCCGGCGAGCATGGCGTCCCAGGTCGACGCGACGTCCCCGCCCAGCGGGGTGGTCGCGCCGAGCCCGGTGACGACGACGTCGATGCGACTCATGATCAGGACTGCGCCTCGATGTAGCTCACGGCGTCCCCGACGGTCTTGAGGTTCTGCACCTCGTTGTCAGGGATCTTGACGCCGAACTTCTCCTCGGCGGCCACCACGACCTCCACCATGGAGAGCGAGTCGACGTCCAGGTCGTCGGTGAAGGACTTCCCCTCGGCCACGTCGTCCGGGTTCACCCCGGCAACCTCTTCGAGGATCTCGGCGAGGCCGGCGGTGATCTCGTCACGGGTCATTGCGGTGGGTTCCTCTCATCGGGTTCTCTCGACGGGGCGGCGACGCCACCCGTCGCTCCTCGGCGCCGCGCGCCGTGGGGGTATCAGGGGCAGCGGACGACCTGACCGGCGTAGGTCAGGCCGCCGCCGAAGCCGAACAGCAGCACCGGGGCGCCGGAGGGCATCTCGCGGCGCTCCACCAGCTTGGACAGGGCCAACGGGATGCTGGCCGCGGAGGTGTTGCCGGACTCGACGATGTCCTTGGCGACGATCGCCTGGCCGATGTTCAGCCGCTTGGCGATGCCGTCGATGATCCGTGCGTTGGCCTGGTGCGGCACGAAGGCGGCCAACTCCGACGGGTCGACACCGGCCCGTTCACACGCCTGCAGGGCCAGCGGTGCCAGCGCCGTGGTGGCCCAGCGGAACACCGTCTGGCCCTCCTGGGCGACGTACGGCCGCCAACCCTCGATGCGTACCGCGTCGCCGCGCTCCGGCACCGAGCCCCACACCACCGGACCGACACCGGCGGGCTCGTCCTCGGCGGCGGCGGTGACCACTGCCGCGCCCGCGCCGTCGCCGAAGATGATGCAGGTGGAGCGGTCGGTCCAGTCGGTGAAGTCGGACAGCTTCTCCGCGCCGATCACCAGGGCGTTGCGCGACGCACCGGCGCGGATCGCGTGATCCACAGTGCCCAGCGCGTACGCGAAGCCGGAGCAGGCGGTGTTCACGTCGTACGCCCCGGGGGCGTTGATCCCCAGCTTGGCGGCGACCCGGCAGGCCACGTTCGGGCTGCGGTCGATCGACGTGCAGGTCGCGACCACCACCAGGTCGATGTCGGCGGCGGTCAGGCCGGAGTTGGCCAGCGCCTTGTCGGCGGCGGCCGCGGCCATGTCGGCGACCGTCTCGTCACCGGCGATCCGGCGTGCCGCGATGCCGACCCGGTCGCGGATCCACTCGTCGCTGGTCTCCACCAGTTGGGCGATCTCGTCGTTGGTCACCACCCGGGACGGCTGGTAGTGCCCGAGGGACAGGATCCGGCTGCCCGTCATGACGAGGCCTCCCCAGCGTCGGTGTTGTCGCGAGACGTGTGCGGACTGTTCTCGTTGGCCGGGCCGCCCGCCGTCGTGCCGTGCCGGGCGATGAGATCCCGGGCGGCGGACAGGTCGTCCGGGGTCTTCAAGGTGACGATCTCGGGCGCGCCGGCACCGGCCAGTTCGCGCTTGACCAGCCCGGCGAGCGTGCCGGCGGGCGGCAGCTCGATCACGCCGGTCACGCCGAGTTCGGCGAGAGTGGCCATGCAGAGATCCCAGCGGACCGGGGCGGTGACCTGACGAACCAACCGTTCGAGCAGCTCACCGCCGTCGGTGACCGCCGTCCCGTCGAGGTTGGACAGCAGGATGCGGTCCGGGTCGTTCGGCGTGATCCCGGCGGCGACGGTGGCCAGCGCGGCTTCCGCCGGAGCCATGTACGGGGTGTGGAACGCGCCGGCCACCTGCAGCCGGACGACCCGGACCCGCTCCGGGGGCTCCGCGGCCAGCTTCTCCAGCCCGCCGAGCGCACCAGCGGCGACGACCTGACCCTTGCCGTTGCGGTTGGCGGCGTGCAGCCCGTGCCCGCTGATCGCGGCGGTCACCTCGTCCGGGTCGCCACCGAGCACAGCCGCCATGCCGGTCGGCTCCAGCGCGCAGGCGGCGGCCATCTCCCGGCCGCGTACGCCGGCGAGGGTGATCGCCGCCTCCGCCGGCAGTGCCCCGGCGAGCGCCGCCGCGCCGAGTTCACCGACGCTGTGCCCCGCGGTGAGCGCGACCTCCCGCATCGGCAGGTGCTCGGCGGCGAGCAGTGCCGCGGCGACCAGCAGCGGCTGGGTGCGTGCGGTGTCCCGGATCTCGTCGGCGTCGGCGGTGGTGCCCAGGTGCACCAGGTCGACGCCGGCCAGCTCGGACCACGAGCGCAGTCGGGCCTCGGCGTCGGGCAGGTCGAGCCAGGGGGTCAGAAAGCCAGGTTTCTGGGAGCCCTGGCCGGGGCAGAGTACGGCGAGCACGTCTATGACTCTCCTGGATACCCATGGGTTGCGCTGTGCCGGCTGGCACCAAACCGCACTAGGACAGTTGGAGGGATCCTACAAAGACTGACGTTGGTCATCACCATGCTGTGATCTTTTACTGACTGGTGGGGTCAATGTCTGGGTCGGCACCACCGGATCGAGCCGGCCGACGGTGAGCGCGACCCGCAGTGCGAAGGCGTCCCGGGGCGCCAGCGGGCTGAACCCGGTCACCTCGGAGATCCGCCGCAGCCGGTAGCGCACGGTGTTCGGGTGCACGTACAGCGCCCGGGCGGCGCTCTCCAAGGTGCCGCCCGCGGCGAAGAAGGCGTCAAGGGTCTCCAGCAGCTCACCGCCGGCGCGAACCAGCACCGCGTACACGTCGTGGCGCAGCCGTCGGCGGGCCTCGGCGTCGCCCGCGAGGGCCCGCTCGGGTAGCAGGTCACCCGCGTGCACCGGGCGCGGTGCCGCCGGCCAAGCCGGGGCGGCCCGGTATCCGGCCAACGCCGCCCGCGCCGACTCGGTCGCCTCGTCCAGGCTCGGCACCGCCGGGCCGACCACCACCGGTCCGTCTCCGAAGGCGGTGAGCAGCTTGCCGGTCGCCGCCACCGGGTCGGCGGCCCCGCCGAGCACGATCACCAGGCGGTCACCGTGGACGCCGCCGATCACCTCGACCCCGATCCGCCGGGCCTGCCGGTAGACGGTGTGCAGGACGGCGGCGACCTCGCCGCCGGGGGAGGGGCCGACCGCCACCGCCACCGGCGGCGCGTCCGTCCAGCCGAGCGCGGCGGCCCGGCTGGCCAGCACGTCCGGCGAGTCGCCGCGCAGCAGCGCGTCCACCAGCAGGGCCTGTAGACGGGCGTCCCAGGAGCCGCGCGACTCGGCGGCCCGCGCGTAGACCCGGGCGGCGGCGAAGGCGATCTCCCGGGAGTACCGGAGCACCGCCTCCCGCAACTGCGGCTCCTCACCGGGCGCGGCCAACTCGCCGACCTGTTCCTCCACCACGTCGATCGTCACCTTGATCAGCGCGACGGTCTGCTGGAGGGTGATCGAGCGGGCCAGCGCCTGGGGCGCGGTGGCGAACACCTCGTCGGAGACCTCCTGGGTGCCCTCGCCGGCCCCGCCGCCGCCCCGCAACCACTGGACCAGGGAGCGGGCGCCGGCCTGGGCGACGAGCATCACCCAGGAGCGCTGATCGGCCGGCAGCTCCCGGAACCAGGGCAGGGTCTCGTCCATCCGGACCACGCTCGCGGTGGCCAGCGCGCCGGCCGCCCGTTCGATCCGGCGCAGCGTGGCTGACAGGTCCGTGCCGCCCGACTCGCTCACCCGCCTAGCCTGACATGCCCTGACCTGGACCTTGCCGGCAGGCGTCGGCGCTGCACCGCTGGCGGGTGAACCGGTACGCGCTGCGCGGCCGGTCAGCTCCGGCCAGTACGGTGACAGGGCACGTCGGGTGGGCACCGGCGGGTGAGGGCGAGCGTGAGGAGACGCCGATGGCGTACGGGGAGGCCGACCACGGCTGTGCCCAGGGGGAGCCGTGCCGACCGGGCCCCCACGAGCAGCCGGCGCTCGCCAAGCACCACCGCCGGCCGCCCGGCCTGGCGCATCCGGTCGAGCCGGCCGCGGCTCGGGTGCCGGAGCGCCCCGAGGACGACCCGACGCCCGCCCGACCGCGCGGCGGCGAGCCACAGGTGCCCCGTCAGCGCGCCATCGAGCCGTCCACGGCGGCACAGGCCGGCACGACGGCCGGCGGCTGCCGCAGTGACCTGCCCGGCTGGGCCGGGGCGCACCGGCACGGTCCGGTTCGTCCGGCCCACCGGAACCTGCGGCGGGAACGCCCGCCGCGTCGCTGGTGCTGAGCGGACCGCGACCTGCCGTCAGACCAGCACGGCGGCTCTCGCGGGTCGCAGTGCACCCGCGAGAGCCGGCCGAGGTCAGTGGGTACGGCGGCGGATCAGCAGCGCGATCCCGGCGAGCCCGAGGGTGATCACCAGCACCACGGCGACGTTCAGCAGGAGTAGCCGGCGCAACTCGCTGAACGCCTCGTTGATGTCCTGAGCGGGGTTGAGCGCCTCCTCCGGGATGATGCGTTCACCCCCGCCGACGCCCCCGCTGACCGCCTCGTAGGTCCGTTCCAGCGGCACACCTGCGGTCCGCAGCGTCTCGGACATGCTGACCCGCCCGAGGTACCAGGCGGCGCTGACCTTGCGGTCGGGCTGCTTGGCGGGGCGGAAGACGCGGGGCCCTCCGACCGCCTTCGGGTACAGGTCGTAGGTCTGCTTCGGAGCGTCGCCAGCCAGCACCACGACCGTGTACTTCGGACCGAGGTCGGCCTTCTTCGGGCCGCCGGACTGGCGGACCAGGCCCCGGTGGTTGACCTGCTCGATGACGGCGACGACATGCGCGGGATGCGTCTCGGCGCGCAGCCGCAACGGCTCGGCCAGCCCGTGCCCGGTGATGTCCACGCCCGCCGGCGGCGTCTTCGGCGCCGACCGGGCCACCTCGGCGGAGGTGAACGACAACAGCACCGCCGCCACCGCACCCACCGTCACCGCGGCCAGTCGCCTCATCCGTCGGACCATGCCGCCTCCTCGCCCCGTTCGATGGGTGGCTGTGCTGCAGGGGTCACACGTTGGAAGGCCGACGGTGGTGACCGTGCCCACAGGACAGGTACCCACTCAAAAGACTCCGCGGAACGCCGATCGGTTGCAGCTGATGGAACACTAATTGGAACTATCCGCGATCGCGACTCGACCAACGACCAGCCGCGAAGCAGCGGGCGGATCTTACCTTTGCGGAGGCCATGATGGGGGGCAGGATAGCGCGTCTGACGCCTTCCTGGGCAGCGGTGTTCGGCGTGGCGCTCGGCGTGTCGCTGCTGATGCCGGCCGCACCGGCCGCCGCGCACAACCAGTTGACCGGCAGTGATCCGCGCGACGGTGCCCGGGTGGCCGAAGCACCGGAGCGCGTCGAGCTGCGCTTTCTGGCTCGGCTCGACAAGGACACGACGAAGATCACGATCACCGGGCCGGACAATGTCGACGCGGCAGGTGGGCAGCCGCGCTTCGCCGGCAACCGGGTCAGCGTGCCGCTCACTCCCGGCGCGGCGGGGCTGTACATCGTCGGTTACCGGCTGGTGTCCGCCGACGGTCACCCGATCACCGGCGAGGTGCGGTTCACGCTTACCACGAACACCCCCGCCGACCCGTCCCCGGAACCGAGTGCCGCCGCCCCGACCACCCCCGCCGCGACCAACCCGGCACCGACCACGTCCGAGGCCGTCACCCCCGTACCCCGGTCGGACGAGTCGTCCTTCGGTGGCGGTTGGTGGTGGGCGGCCGTCGCCGTGGTGCCGCTGCTGGCGATCCTGGTCGCGGCCCGGCTGATCCGCCGCCGCGCCGCCCGCCGAGGCTGAGCGCTCCGGCCCGGCCGGGCCGGAGCGCTCAGGGGTCAGACCAGGCGGACCCGGGCCGCGCGCATCCGGGTCAGGGCCCGCTCGCGCCCGAGCACCTCCAGCGACTCGAACAGCGGCAAGCCGACGGTACGACCGGTGACCGCGACGCGTACCGGTGCCTGCGCCTTGCCGAGCTTGAGGCCGCGCTCCGCGCCGACCGCCTCCAGGGTGGCCTTGAGCGTCTCGGCGTCCCAGGAATCGACAGCCTCGAAGGCGGCGACGGCGGCGTCGAGCAGCTCCGCCGACCCATCCTTCATCGCCTTGTTCCAGGCTGCCTCGTCGATCAGCGGGGAGTCGACGAAGAGGAAGTCGACGTTCGGCACGATTTCGCTGAGCACCGCGATCCGGGTCTGCGCCAACGGGGCCACCGCGGCGAACACGGTCGCGTCGAACTCCGCCGGCTGCCAGGGCGGCGGCGCGATGGTGCCGGTGCCGGTCAGCCAGGGCTGGCACGCCTCGACGAACTCGGCCACGGGCAGCGCCCGGATGTACTCGCCGTTGAACGCGCGCAGCTTCTTCTCGTCGAAGAACGCCGGTGAGGGGTTGACCTCCTCCAGCCGGAACTCGTCCTCGATGACCGGCCAGGGCACGATCTCCCGGTCGCCAGAGGGTGCCCAACCGAGCAGCATCAGATAGTTGCGCATCGCCTCGGCGAGGTACCCCTCGTCCCGGTACGCCTCCAGGGCGACCTTGTCGCGACGCTTGGAGAGCTTCTGCCGCTTCTCGTTGACCACCACCGGCACGTGCGCCCAGATCGGCGGCTTCACCCCGAGCGCGTCCCAGAGCAGCTGCTGCTTCGGGGTGTTGGGCAGGTGCTCCTCGGCCCGGATCACGTGCGTGATCCCCATCGTCATGTCGTCCACGACGTTTGCCAGCAGGAAGACCGGCGAGCCGTCGCCCCGGGCGATGACGAAGTCCTCGATCAGCTTGTTCTCGAAGGTCGGCTCGCCCCGGATCAGGTCGATCACCACCGTGGCGCCCTCGTCAGGGGTGCGGAACCGCAACGCACGACCCTCGCCGGGCGGCAACCCCCGGTCCCGGCAGAAGCCGTCGTAGCCGGTGTACTGGTTACCGGTGCGAGCCTGTACCGCTTCGCGAGTGCAGTCGCAGTAGTACGCCCGGCCGGCCTCGTGCAGCCGCCGCGCGGCGGCGCGGTGCTCACCGGCGTACGAGGACTGGAAGTAGGGCCCCTCGTAACTGCCCCGCTCGATACCGATCCAGTCCAGCGCCGACAGGATGCCCTCGGTCCACTCCGGCTTGTTGCGGGCCGCGTCGGTGTCCTCGATACGCAGCACGAACACACCGCCCTGCTGCCGGGCGTAGATCCAGTTCTGTAGTGCCGAGCGGGCACCGCCGACGTGGAACATACCGGTCGGTGAAGGGGCGAAGCGCACACGTACCGTCACGACCTCCAGCCTACGGCGGCGCGCTACCGCATTCGGCCAAGGGGTACGCCTCAGGGCACCGAGCGGATCTTCAGTACCAGGACGCTGCCGAGCACGGTCACCGCTGCGGTGGTCGCGTACAGCGCGGGATAGCCACCGAGGTACACCACGATCGGTGCGGAGATGGCCGGACCGAGCACCTGCGGGGCGGAGTTGGCGATGTTGATCACGCCCAGGTCCTTGGCCCGGTCGGTGGCCTTGGGCAGCACCTGGGTGATCAGGGCGGCATCCACCGACAGGTACACCCCGTAGCCGGCACCGAGCAGCAGCGCGGCGACCATCGCCATCGGCCAGGTGGGCGCCACGGCCAGCAGCAGCGCCGCCAGTGCGATCACCATGCCGGAAGTGATCACGTAGACCTTCCGTCTGCCGGACCGGTCCGACAGCCGACCGGCGACCACAGTGGTGGCCATCAGCCCGGCGGTGTAGAGCAGGATCAGCACCAGCAGGCCACCCTCGGGGTCGGCCACCCGGACCTCGTCGGTGAGGAAGTAGAGCAGGTACAGGGTGCCCAGGGCGTTGCCGAGCTGGACCAGGAACCGGGTGATCCAGGCCCAGCCGAAGTCGGGATGCTGCCGCGGCGACACCCACATCGAGCGGAACAGGCCACGTAGCGTCAGCCGGTGCGCGCGGGGCAGCGGGTCGTCCTTGGTACGCAGGGCGAACGGCACGGCGAGCAGCAGGATGGCCCCGGCGATCGCCAGGTAACCGGCGTTGATGCCGGTGAACACTGCGGTGACCAGGACCACCCCGAGCACCAACCCCAGCGCCTGCGGGATGCCCACCCAGCCGGAGACGCCGCCACGCTGGACGACCGGCACCCGGTCCGGTACGGCGGCGGTGAGGCTGGCCAGCATCGCGTTGAGGCAGACCTGTGCGGCGACCCAGCCGACCGCCACCCCGAGCACGGTCTGCGCCTGGGCGAGCAGCACCAGGGCCAGCGCGGCGAGCACCGCGCCACCGAGGGTCCAGACGTGCCGCCGGCCGAACTCCCGCCGGCCGATCCGCAGGCAGGTCCGGTCGGACAGCGCCCCGGCCAGCGGGTTGGCGATCACCGCAGCGAGGGCGCCGAACCCGGTGACCACCGCCAGCATGGTCTCCTTGTCGGCCGGGGTGATCTCCCCGAGCTGCTGGGGGAGCAGCACCTGGATCGGGGTGAAGAAGGCCATCCAGACGCCGAGGTTGGCGGCGAACAGCAGCGCGATCCACCCTCGCCGGACCGGCACCGTCGGTTCGGCGAGCGCGGCCGGCAGCGAGGTCGGGGTGGGGTCGACGGTGGTCACCGAGAGGGATCCCGCCGGGCGTTCGCGATCACCTCGCGCAGCCAGGCGTACGACGCCTTGGGCGTGCGCTGCCCGGTCTCGAAGTCGACGTGCACCAGGCCGAAGCGTTTGGTGAAGCCCTCGGCCCACTCCCAGTTGTCCAGCAACGACCAGACGAAGTAGCCGGTCACGTCCACCCCGTCGTCGATCGCGGCGCGTACCGCCCGCAGGTGGCCGTCGAGGTAGGCGATCCGGTCCGGGTCGGGCACCTGCCCGTCGGCGTCCGGCGCGTCGTCGTAGGCGCATCCGCTCTCGGTGATCTGGATCGGCGGCAGGGCCGTCCCGTAGCTGTCGTGCAGCCAGCCGAGCAGCTCACGCAGTCCGTCCGGAACCACCGGCCAGTCGAAGGCGGTACGCGGGTAGCCGGTGAGCGGCACCAGTTCGAAGGGGAGTGGTGAGCCCTCCTCGGGTGCGCGTACCGCCGTGGGGTTGTAGTAGTTGACGCCGAGCACGTCGATCGGGGCGGCGATCACGTCCAGGTCGCCGTCGCGCACCGCGGCGGTGTCGAAGCCCAGTTCCGTCGGATACCCGCGCCCGAGCAGCGGGTCGGTGAAGAGCCGGTTGTGCAGTGCCTGGTAGGTCGCCGCCGCGGCGATGTCGGCCCCGCTGCCACCGACGACGCGGACCGGCGAATAGTTGTTGGCGATGGCCACCGGGCTGGTGCTGCGGGCACGTAGCGCGGCGACCGCGAGACCGTGGCCGAGCAACTGGTGGTGGGCGACCGGGAAGGCGTCGAAGAGCAGCATCCGGCCGGGGGCGTGGACGCCTGTGGCGTGCCCGAGGCTCAGGTGGATGAACGGCTCGTTGAGGGTGATCCAGAGCCGGACCCGGTCGCCGAGGCGGGCGGCCATCAGGTCGGCGTACTCGGCGAAGCGGTGCGCGGTGTCCCGGTTCAGCCAGCCTCCGGCGTCCTCCAGTGGCTGGGGCAGGTCCCAGTGGAAGAGGGTGGCGACCGGGTCGATGTCGTGGGCGAGCAGTTCGTCGACAAGCCGTTCGTAGAAGTCCAGCCCGGCGGGGTTGACCTTGCCGGTGCCGCTGGGCAGTACCCGGGGCCAGGCGATCGAGAAGCGGTACGCGCTGACTCCCAGCCCGGCCATCAGGGCGATGTCCTCGGCGTACCGGTGGTAGTGGTCGCAGGCCACGTCGCCGCTGCTGCCGTCGATGATCCGGCCGGGGGTGTGGGCGAAGGTGTCCCAGATGGACGGTCCGCGCCCGTCGGTGCCGGCGGCGCCCTCGATCTGGTACGCGGAGGTGGAGACACCCCAGCGGAAGTCGGTGGGGAACTCGGGGATCGGAGCGGTAGGCATGCGCCCTCCCGATAAACGCGAAACGTGCTCGGAACTCTAGGGGGCGTGGCGACCGGACGCCATAGCCTCCCGGGCCGCGACGAGCAATACCTTTCGGCGTGTCTTTTACGAACCCGTCCATATACGTCCGTTTTTGCGCATAGAGTGCCGAATATCGTGGGATGTCCTCACTGGAGGAAGACGGAAATGATCCTCGTGGAACGCAGCGCGCACGTGGCGGCGCCAGTGGAAGCGGTCTGGGACGTGGTGCAGCGGGCCGAGCAGTTGCCGGCCTGGCTGGCCGGGGTCCGTGCGGCCGAGGTCCTCTCGGGGGAGGGCTTCGGTCGGCGGCAGCTTGTCCAGGCTGGACGCGGCGCCGCGCATGAGGCCGAGGTGATCGCCTATCAGGAGCCGACCCTGATCGGCTGGCGTGAACGCGCCAAGGGCGCCGGTGCCCGAGCGGAGGCGCGCACCGAGATATACGTCCAGCTCACGCCCGACGAACAGGAGGGCGGGACGGTCGTGCGGCTCATCGTCGTGCGCTGGCCGGCCGGCCCGGTCAAGGCCGCCCTGCTCCGGCTCGGCCTGCGTCGGGTCGGCGCCGACCTGGAGGACTCGCTGGCCCGGTTGACCGATCTGGCCGCCGTCGGCTGACGGGCCGCGTCCCGGCGTCACCCGCGAAGGTGGCGGCCCCGGTGTCCCCTCCAGGGGCACCCGGGCCGCCACCGCTCGTCGTGTCGAAGGCTCAGACGATCACGGTGAACGCGGCGACGCGTACCTCGTCGAGGTGCCGGAACTCGAAGAACAGCCGGTAGGTGCCGGCCGACGGCACGGTGACGCCGAACGCCACCACCGAGCTGGGCTGACTGGCCGCGGCCGGATGCACGTGCAGATACGCCAGGTCGCCCTGGCGCAGCGCCACCAGGTGCCCGTACGCGCCCAGATGTCGTTGCAGGTCGTTCACCGGCCGCCCGTCGTGGCCGAGCCAGACGAGCACCTGGTTGGACTCGCCCGCGCGCAGCCCGCCGTCGAGGGTGACCGTGTAGCCGTCCACCAGGATCGTCTCCTCGGGTGGCGCGAGCGGACCGGCGGCGTAGCGCCCGGGGACCGGCACGTCGATCCCGAGCGTGACGCCGGCCGGCGCCCCCTGGGGCCAGAAGTCCGCGATGGCCCGGAGCGGGCCGGGCGCGGCCGGGGTGACCGTCACCCGCCAGGTGCCGTCGGCCGACATCTCCGGGTGTACGTG
Source organism: Micromonospora sp. NPDC049891 (assembly GCF_040660295.1). Lineage (NCBI taxonomy): Bacteria > Bacillati > Actinomycetota > Actinomycetes > Micromonosporales > Micromonosporaceae > Micromonospora > Micromonospora sp. NPDC049891. The sequence goes on along the minus strand of NZ_JBFAML010000007.1, from coordinate 19,027 downwards.
CTGGTAGCCGGAGAGGTCCCGGCCGACCAGGATCAGGTGCATCCGGCGCTCGTGGTTCTCCTGGAACGCGGTGAGCGCGGCGCCTGTCGAGTCGGTGATCCGGAAGGCCAGCTCGCCGGGCCGGCCGGCGGCCAGCTCCGGGGTGTCCAGGGTCAACGTCCAGCCGTCGCGGGACACCTCAAGACCACCCGGACCGTGGGCGAGATGCGCGCCGGAGGCCGCCGGTCGAGCCGGGGCGGCGACCGGGCCACCGGCGCGCCCGGCGAAGAACCCGACGGTCAGGGTCAGGCCGAGCACCAGCGCGGCGGCGGCGTAGCGCCCCACCGTGCCGCCCGGTGGCGGCGGCGCCGGGTCGGGGCGGGGGCGCCCCGGCAGGGACGCCCCCTCGACCTGGCCGGCGGCCGTGCCCGGCCGATGGTCGGTGGCGGTCATGACAAGCGGGGCTGGAGTACGAACAGCCCCTGCTCGATGCCGCTGACCACCACGATGCCGCTCGGGTAGTACGGGTAGGTGCTCCACGCCCCGTTCATCGAGGCGCTGTTGCTCGACGGGTAGATGTCGAAGAACCCGGCCTCGGTGGCCTGACCGCCTGCCACGTTGCGCAGGTCCAGGATGCGCAACCCGGCCCGGTAGTTGGCCTGGTAGCTGTAGTTGCCCTTGACGTACTGGTTGTGGTCGGTGGCCTGGACCCCGGACGGGGCGCTGTAGGTGCCGATGTGCCGAGGCGCGTCCAGGTCGGCCAGGTCCCAGATGTAGGTCTGCGTGTTCACCCCGCGCCGGGTCTCGTCCAGCTCGTCGTCGAGCAGGAAGTACCGCTGGTTCTCGGTGAACCAGCCCTGGTGGGTGTAGGCCCGCCCGGTGTAGCCGATTCGGGACAGCTGCCGGGGAGCCGACTTGGTGGTCACGTCGACCACTGTCACCGTGTCCTCGTTGGAGCTGACGCAGATCTCCCGCCCGGTGTAGGCGGTGTCCGGACCCCGGTAGACCACGCACTGGGTGTCGTGGGTGTAGCCGTCGTTGCTGACGCAGCCGGCGTACACCGGGGACTTCGGGGTGCGGATGTCGACCATGTGCAGGCCGCCGCTGCACGTGTTGGTGCCGACCGCGTACGCGTACCCGGTCTGCTCGTTGATGGCGATGTTGTGCGAGTTGCCGAACTGGCTGTAGTGCACGTTCGCTGTCCAGGTCTGCGGCGTGGTGACGCCGCGCAGCCGGGTCAGGTCGAACACCTGCATGCCGTGCCCGGAGACGTCCGCCACCACGTACGCGTGGTCCCGGTAGACCTTGATGTCACGCCAGATCGCGGTCCGGTTCTGGTACGCGGGCAGGTTGCCCAGGTAGACCGGGGCGGTCGGGTTGGACACGTCCACGAAGGAGGTGCCGTTGCGCCGGCCGACAAGCGCGTACTCCTTGCCGGTCTGGGGGTCTGTCCAACCCCAGATGTCGTTGGCCTGGCTGCCGCCGATGCTGGACAGCGGCAGGAACGACAGCAGGTCCACGTTGCGGCAGGGGTAACCCGCCGCCTGACCGTTGGTGCAGGTCGCGGCGGCGGCCGCGACGAGTTGCTGGGTGGGCTCGCGCTGGGCCATGAACTCCTGCGCCGACGCGCGCCCGGCCGGGGTGGCCGGGTCGTGCGCCACCGAGGGGGAGCCCGCCGGGAACATCGACACCACCAGGGCGCCGACGGCCAGGGCGAGACCGATCCGGACAGGTCGCATGTGCACTCCCTCCCGTCGCGCCGGAGCGTCGACAGCGTCCGGGCCGGCGGTGGGACGGCGCGACGGGATAGTCCACCGAACCGACCCAGTGCCCACGAGGGCCAAACGCCTATCGACCATTCTGAATTAACCCTGTTACAGGCGATAGCACCATCCAATACCACCTGCGTCATACCACCCCCACCCCGACCCCGCCCTGCCCCCCGCCCCCAGCCCCGTTGATCATGAGGTTGGCGGCAGTTGTCGATCTTCAAAACGCCGCTAACCTCATGATCAACGGGGCAGAGGGGGGGTGGGGGCGGGGTGAGGGGCAGGGCTGGGGGGATGTGGGAGGGCCCGGCGTGCGGTGCACGCCGGGCCCTTGGGATGGAGCTGTTTAGCTGTCGCCGCCGGTTTCGCCGACCGGGGCGGCGTTGACGTCGTCGATGGCGTACTTCTTGGCCGCCTCGGCCGGCACGTGGGCCGGCACCGCCCCGCGCAGCGCGAGCTGTCGCAGGGTCGCGACCGCCACCGACTCGGCGTCGACGTTGAAGTGCCGCCGCAGCGCGTGCCGGGTGTCGGAGAGGCCGAAGCCGTCGGTGCCCAGCGAGGTCCAGTCGCCCGGCACCCACCGGGAGATCAGGTCCGGCACCGCACGCATCCAGTCGCTGACCGCGACCTTCGGGCCGTCGGCGTCGGCCAGCTTGCGCTGGATGTACGGCACCCGCTGCTCGGCGCCCGGGTGCAGGAGGTTGTACTCCTCGCACTGCACCGCGTCGCGGCGCAGCTCCGTCCAGGAGGTCACCGACCAGACGTCGGCGGCCACCCCCCAGTCCTGCGCCAGCAACTGCTGCGCCTTGAGCGCCCACTGCATGCCGGTGCCGGAGGCGAGCAGGTTCGCCCGGGGAGCGTCCCCGTCCAGCGAGGGGGCGGGGGAGTAGCGGTGAATTCCCTTGACGATGCCCTCGACGTCCACGCCCTCCGGCTCCGCCGGCTGGTGGATCGGCTCGTTGTAGACGGTGAGGTAGTAGAAGACGTTCTCCTGCTCCTCGCCGTACATCCGGTGCAGGCCGTTCTCCATGATGTGCGCGATCTCGAACGCGAACGCCGGATCGTACGCGACGACCGCCGGGTTGGTGGCGGCCAGCAGCAGGGAATGCCCGTCCTCGTGCTGGAGCCCCTCACCGTTGAGCGTGGTGCGTCCGGCGGTGGCACCGAGCACGAAGCCCCGGGTCATCTGGTCCGCGGCGGCCCAGAAGCCGTCGCCGGTGCGCTGGAACCCGAACATCGAGTAGAAGATGTACATCGGGATCATCGGCTCGTCGTGGGTGGCGTACGACGTGCCGGCCGCGGTGAACGAGGCGACCGACCCGGCCTCGTTGATCCCCTCGTGCAGGATCTGCCCGGCGGTCGACTCCTTGTACGACAGGAACAGCTCCCGGTCGACCGAGGTGTACCGCTGGCCGTGCGGCGAGTAGATCTTGGCGGTCGGGAAGATGGAGTCCAGGCCGAAGGTGCGCGCCTCGTCGGGAATGATCGGCACCCAGCGCTTGCCGAACTCCTTGTCCTTCATCAGGTCCTTGAGCAGCCGGACGAAGGCCATCGTGGTGGCCACCTTCTGCTTGCCCGAACCACGCTTGACGTCGGCGAAGCGCTCCGCACCGGGGATGGCGAGCTTCTTGGCGCTGGTCCGCCGGGTCGGCAGGTAACCGCCGAGCTGCTTGCGCCGCTCGTGCAGGTACTGCATCTCGTCGGACTTCTCGTCCGGCCGCAGGTACGGCGGCAGGTAGGGGTTCTCCTCCAGCGCCGAGTCCGGGATGTCCAGGTAGAGCCGGTCGCGGAAGGTCTTCAGGTCCTCCAGCGTCAGCTTCTTCATCTGGTGCGTGGCGTTGCGGCCCTCGAAGTGTGAGCCGAGCGTCCAGCCCTTGATCGTCTTCGCCAGGATCACGGTCGGCTGGCCGGTGTGCTCGGTCGCCGCCTTGTAGGCCGCGTACAGCTTGCGGTAGTCGTGTCCGCCCCGCTTGAGGTTCCAGATCTCGTCGTCGGTGAGCCCCTCGACCATCTTGCGGGTGCGCGGGTCACGGCCGAAGAAGTGCTCCCGCACGTACGCCCCGGACTCCGCCTTGTAGGTCTGGTAGTCGCCGTCGGGCGTGGTGTTCATCAGGTTGACGAGCGCGCCATCGGTGTCCGCGGCGAGCAGCGGGTCCCACTCCCGTCCCCAGACCACCTTGATGACGTTCCACCCGGCGCCCCGGAAGAACGCCTCCAGCTCCTGCATGACCTTGCCGTTGCCGCGTACCGGCCCGTCCAGCCGTTGCAGGTTGCAGTTGATCACGAAGGTGAGGTTGTCCAGCTCCTCGCGGGCGGCCACCCCGATCGCGCCGAGGGTCTCCGGCTCGTCCATCTCGCCGTCGCCCAGGAACGCCCAGACGTGCTGGTCGGAGGTGTCCTTGATGCCCCGGTGCTGCAGGTACCTGTTGAACCGGGCCTGGTAGATGGCGTTCAGGCCACCCAGACCCATGGAGACCGTGGGGAACTCCCAGAAGTCCGGCATCAGCCGGGGGTGCGGATACGAGGGAAGGCCGCCGCCCGGGTGGGACAGCTCCTGCCGGAAGCCGTCGAGCTGGTTCTCGCTGAGCCGGCCCTCCAGGAACGCCCGCGCGTACATGCCGGGGGACGCGTGCCCCTGGTAGAAGATGTGATCGCCGCCACCCGGGTGCTCCTTGCCCCGGAAGAAGTGGTTGAAGCCGACCTCGTAGAGCGAGGCCGAGCTGGCGAAGGTCGAGATGTGGCCACCGACGCCGATCTCCGGCCGCTGCGCGCGGTGCACGAGCATCGCCGCGTTCCACCGCACGTACGCCCGGATCCGGCGCTCGACGTGCTCGTCGCCGGGGAACCACGGTTCGCGCTCCGGCGGAATGGTGTTGATGTAGTCGGTGGTGGTCAGCGACGGCACGCCGACCTGACGCTCCCGGGCGCGCTCCAGCAGCCGCAGCATGACGTAGCGGGCTCGCTTGGTGCCACGGTCGTCGATGACACCGTCGAGCGACTCGACCCACTCGCTGGTTTCTTCGGGGTCGATGTCCGGAAGCTGGCTCGGCAGGCCGGCCGTGATCACCGGGCGCTTGCGTTCCGTAGCCACAGGCGTTCCCTCGGTTGTGTGTGGGATAGGTCTCTAGCGCCATCCTGCCCCGTCGTGGCACTCGCCGTCACGTCCACCCGGCGGAAGGGCGACGCTCGACACACGTACCCACCAGTAACTATGTCGGTCGGCGGTGGTCTCGGCGGGCCACGGCCGGGTGCGGAAGAATGCGGGTGTGCGCAGTGAGCTGATCACCGTCCGGACCGGTTCCCGGCCGACCGTCCGGGACATCACGGCCGAGGCCGAGCAGTTCGTCGCCGGCAGCGGCGACGGGCTGCTGCACGTGTTCGTGCCCCACGCCACCGCCGGCGTGGCGATCATCGAGACCGGATCAGGCTCGGACGACGACCTGCTCACCGCGCTGGACGCCGTACTGCCGACCGACGAGCGGTGGCGGCACCGGCACGGCTCACCGGGCCACGGCCGCGATCACGTGCTGCCCGCCTTCGTCGCCCCGTACGCGACGCTGCCCGTACTCGGCGGGCGGCTGGCCCTGGGCACCTGGCAGTCGATCTGCCTGGTCGACACCAACGGCGACAACCCGACCCGGCAGGTCCGCTTCTCCTTCCTGGCCGGCTGACCGCTCCCGTCCGTCCCACCCGTCACCCGGTACCGGCTCGCCCGCCCCCGTCACGCCGCCGCGGTGACCGCGTCGCCCCGGTGGAGACGGCGCGGTCACCGGCGGCCCGGCGATTCCTGCCGGGCGTACCGGTCAGGGGCGACGGGTCTCGCTCTCCACGGTTCGTTGCCCCGCGTCGGCTTCCGGACCGACGGCCCTGGTGGCGGCCGGCGGATCGTCCCGGGTCAGGTGCAGCCCCGGCACGCGGTCCTCGATGACGAACCGGGCCCGGGTACGGGCCGGGGCACCCGGGCTGCTCACGTACGGCAGCACGTCGAAGTCGGCGGTGAGCTGTTCCCGGGTGATCATGGTGCGGACGTACCCCCGCAGGTTGTTGTGGAAGCGCAGGTGCGGGTTCCAGGCCAGCCACGGGTGCGTGCCGGTCGCCGAGTCCGCCCCGTCGCCGCCCGAGGTGATCGAGGAACAGACCAGTTCGCTGCCGACGGTGCGTGAGGTGGGGTCGGCGTAGTCGAGCTTCAGGTCGCTGGCCCAGTGCGCGTGCACGTCACCGGTGAGCACGACCGGGTTGCGTACCCCGGCGGCCAGCCAGCCCCGGGTGATCCGGTCCCGCGAGGCGACGTAACCGTCCCAGGCGTCCATGCTGGTCACCGTGAGTGGACCGGAGTCACGGTCCCGTTGGGCGAAGAAGACCTGCTGGGCGAGGAGGTCCCAGCGAGCCGAGGAGCGGCGGAACCCGTCCAGCAACCACGCCTCCTGCCGCTCGCCGAGAATGGAACGGCTCGGCTCGGCCGCTTCCGGGCACGACTGATAGCCGTCACCGCAGGCCTGGTCGTCGCGGTACTGCCGGGTGTCGAGCAGGTGGAAGGTGGCCAGCCGGCCCCACCGCAGCCGCCGGTAGAGCTGCATGTCGACGCCGCGGGGCAGCGAGGTCCGGCGCAGGGGCATGTTCTCGTAGTACGCGCGGAAGGCGGCCGCCCGCCGGGCCGGGAACTCCGGGTCGGGCGCCTCGGGTACGTCGTCGGCCCAGTTGTTCTCCACCTCGTGGTCGTCGAAGACCACCGCCCACGGCGCGACCGCGTGGGCCGCCTGGAGGTCCGGGTCGGTCTTGTACTGGGCGTGCCGCTGTCGGTAGTTGGCAAGCGTCCGGGTCTCCGGACCCTCATGATCGCGCGGGTTCCCACCCGGTGCGGTGTAGGTGTCGCGGGCGTACTCGTACTGGTAGTCGCCCAGGTGCAGGACGATCTCCGGTTCGGTCTCGGCCAGCCGCCGGTACGCGGTGAAGTACCCGTGCTCGTACTGCGAGCAGGAGGCGAAGGCCATGGCCAGCGTCGCGGGCAGGGTCCACGGTGCGGGAGCGGTGCGGGTCCGACCAACCGGCGACAGGTGCCGTTGGACGCGGAACCGGTAGAAGTACTCCCGGCCGGGCAGCAGGCCGGTGAGCTCGACGTGCACGCTGTGGGCGCTCGCCGGGTGCGCGTCGACGACTCCGCGCCGCACGACATGACGGAACCGTTCGTCGGCGGCCAGCTCCCAGAACACCGGCACGGTGCGGGCGGGCATGCCGCCGAGACCGTCCTCGGCCAGTGGCTGCGGCGCCAGCCGGGTCCAGAGCACGAAGCCCTCGTGGTCAGGGTCACCGGAGGCGACACCGAGGGTGAACGGGTAGGCCATGGCTCTGACGCGCGGACGGGACGGGGCCGGCGCGGCGCTCGCGGGCAGGGCGCCACCGGCGACGCCGGCGGCACCGGCCGCACTCGCGGCCAGGCCGGAAAGCAGGATGGTACGTCGGGACAACGACACGCTTGCCTCCCCAGGTCGGTACGTGGTCCACGGGGAGACTCGCTTCCGTCGATGAATCGTGGGTGAAAGAAAGGACCCTTTCCCGCCGCTGTTGTCCGAACAAGGGCCGAGCGGAGCAGAACCGACGGACGTCCGCCGCCCGCATCATCGCCAGGTGGCCGAGGTCGAAGGCGGTCCGCGACCCTAGGATGTGACCATGTCACGGCCGATCATCGCCCCGGCCGGCCAGGAACCGGCCGACCGCACCGGGCTGGCCGGTGACGCGGTACGCCGGATCATGCACGTCGCCTCCGCCCTGCGGCACCACCAGGATCTCGACATCGCCGCGCTGGGCTTGACCCCGGCCGTCGCCCGCGCGCTGTACCAACTCGACCCGGACCGACCGCTGCCCGCCCGCGAACTGGCCGACCAGCTTCGCTGCGACCGGTCCAACGTCACCGGCCTGGTCGACAAGCTGGAGCAGGCGGGGCTGGTCGAGCGCCGGGTCGACCCGAACGACCGACGGCAGAAGACGCTTGTGGTGACCGACGCCGGCCGGCGGATGCGCGAGCGGGTCCATCTCGTGCTCTCCGACTCCCGGCTGCTGACCCCGCTCAACACCGAGGAACTCGCCGCACTGCGTGACCTGGTGTGGAAGGTCTCCGACGGCGGCTGCCCGGAGGACTGCGGCCCGACCGGGCCGGCGTGAAACACACTCGACTGTGCGAGGCGTGCCCCGGTCGGTAATGCTGTCGGACGTGACCACCCCGCAGGATCTCGACGACCGGTTCCGGGAGTCCCTGGCCGCCCTCGCCGCACCGCCGCACCGTACCGACCCGGCGGGCCAGGTGGCCGAGGGCAGCACGCTCACCGGTGCCCAACTGCTGGACCTCTTCGACGCCCAGGTCACCAGCCGACAACTCGACCTGGCCGGCCGGTGGCTGCGCAGCTTCGGCGAGGGCTACTACACCATCGGCTCCGCCGGTCACGAGGGCAACGCGGCGGTGGCGGCGGCCCTGCGGCCCACGGACCCGGCCCTGCTGCATTACCGCTCCGGTGCCTTCTACTGCGTCCGCGCCGCCCAGGCCGACCCGTCCGCCCCGGCTGCGCCGTCCGCCCCGGTTGTACCGCCGCCAGCGCCGGCTGTGCCGTCCGCGTCTGTGCCGCCCATGCCGTCGGGTGGCCGGGCCGCCGAGCCTGCCGGGGCCGGTGGGGCTACGGACGCCGCCGAGGCCGGTCCGTCCGGCCGGGCCGCCGAGGTGTCCGTCGGCCCGGACCCGGCGGGGACCAGCCGACGGGAGGCCCCCGTCGCGCCGGACCGGCCGGCGACCGATCCGGTCCCGGCGGGCAGCGACTCGACCGACGGCGCGGACCAACCCGACACGACGGCGGTGCACCGGGCGGACGATGCCACCGCCGACCCCACCGGGACCGGCGCCGTCGAACCCGGCGGCAACCCGGCGGGGGAACTGCCCGCAGCCGGAGACCAACCGGCAGCGGTACCACCGGCCGGCTCCCGGCCGGTCACCGTGACCGTGCCGGTAACCGGACCCGGCGAAGGCGACGGGCCCGGCGGGATCCGGATGACAGTGGTCAAGCGGCCGGTGTCCCGGGCGTACACCGACGCGGCCCGGGACGTGCTGCGCGGCATGGTGGCCTCCAGCCAGGAACCGATCGCCGGTGGCCGGCACAAGGTGTTCGGCCGCGCCGACCTCGCCGTGGTGCCGACGACCTCCACCATCGCCTCGCACCTGCCCCGGGCCGTCGGGATGGGCCTCGCCGTGGAGCGGCTGCGTCGGCTGGACGCCCGAGGGGAAGCGAACCGAACCGGCGCGGAACCCGAACCGGCACCCTGGGCGGCCGACGCCATCGTGGTCTGTTCGTTCGGGGACGCCTCGATCAACCATGCCAGCGCCACGGCCGCGTTCAACACCGCCGGCTGGTACGACCACACCGGCCTGCGCATTCCGGTGCTCTTCGTCTGCGAGGACAACGGGCTGGGCATCAGTGTCCGGTCCCCGCAGGGGTGGGTGGCGACGGCCCTGCGGTCCAAGCCCGGCATCCGGTACTTCGCCGCCGACGGCGCCGACCTGGTCGGCACGTACGAGGTGGCGGTCGAGGCGGCGGCCTGGGTACGCCGGCACCGACGCCCGGCCGTGCTGCACCTGACCACGGTCCGGCTGATGGGCCACGCCGGCGCGGACGCCGAGAGCGCGTACCGCCCCGCCTCGGAGATCACCGCCGACGTGGCCCGGGATCCGGTCGTCGCCACCGCGCGGCGGCTTGTCGAGGGGGGCCTGGCCAGCGGCACGGAACTGCTGGACCGCTACGACGAGATCGGTTGGCAGGTCCGCCGGATCGCCGAGGAGGTGCTCGACGAGCCGAAGCTGGCCGCCGCCGCCGAGGTGATCGCCCCGTTGGCGCCGCGTCGGCCGGTCCGGGTCGCCCTGGCGGTCGCCGACGCGGGCGCCCGCGCCGCCGGCCCGGACGCCGGGGCGCGGGCCGAGGCGTTCGGCGGTAAACCCCCGGAACTGGCCGGGCCGCTCACCCTCGCGCAGAGCATCAACGCGGCGCTCACCGACGGGCTGCTCAACCACCCGCAGATGGCGGTCTTCGGCGAGGACGTGGCCGCCAAGGGCGGGGTCTACGGGGTGACCAAGGGACTGCGTGACCGATTCGGCGCCGCCCGGGTGTTCGACACGTTGCTCGACGAGACCTCGATCCTCGGCCTCGGTCTCGGCGCGGGCCTGGCCGGGATGCTGCCGGTGCCGGAGATCCAGTATCTGGCGTACCTGCACAACGCCGAGGACCAGCTGCGGGGCGAGGCGGCGACCATGCGGTTCTTCTCGCAGGGGGCGTGGCGCAACCCGATGGTGGTGCGGGTGGCCGGGCTGGCGTACCAGGAGGGCTTCGGTGGGCACTTCCACAACGACAACTCGGTGGCCGTGCTGCGGGACGTGCCGGGCCTGGTGATCGCCGTGCCGGCCCGGCCCGACGACGCGGCGGCGATGCTGCGGACCTGCCTGGCGAGCGCGGCCGTGGACGGCAGCGTCTGCGTGTTCCTGGAGCCGATCGCGCTCTACCACACCCGCGACCTCTACACCGACGGTGACGGTGAGTGGCTGGCCGGTTATGCCGAGCCCGGTGCCTGGGCCGGCGGCCACGTGCCGGTGGGACGGGCTCGGGTGTACGGGGTCGGTACGGCCGACGACGTCACCATCATCACTTTCGGTAACGGCGTCCGGATGTCGCTGCGGGCCGCCTCGGCGCTTGCCGACGAGGGGATCGGCACCCGCGTCGTGGACCTGCGCTGGCTCGCGCCGCTGCCGGTGGCCGACCTCATCCGGGAGGCCGCCGCGACCGGCCGGGTACTTGTGGTGGACGAGACACGCCGATCCGGTGGGGTGGGCGAGGGGGTGATCGCCGCGCTGGTGGATGCCGGATATGTCGGTGCGGCACGCCGGGTGGCGGCGGTTGACTCATTTGTGCCGCTGGGTCCGGCCGCCCGGCAGGTCCTGGTGTCCGAGGAGGCCATCACCCAGGGTGCCCGTACGCTGCTGGCACGGTAAATTTCGTTCCACCCGGTGCGCCACTTGCGCAGGAGGGCACAACTGTGTGGACTTTGCCTGACGGCGTCGAGCAGACGCCGGCTCGGACGAGATGAGGAGGCACGCGACAGTGAGCGCGACCGCTGGTCAGGCTGCTGACGGGGTACGCAGCCTGGCGGACCGGTTCGGCATCGAGCCGGGGATGGTCGTCATGGAGATGGGCTACGACGACGACGTCGACTCCGATCTCCGGGACGCCCTGACCGACCGTTGTGGAGATCTTGTCGACGAGGACACCGACGAGGTGGTCGACGCGGTGCTGGTCTGGTACCGGGACGGCGACGGTGATCTTTTCGAGCTGCTCGTCGACGCCCTCGGCCCACTGGCCGACAACGGGGTCGTGTGGCTGCTGACGCCCAAGGCCGGCCGCGAGGGCCACGTCGAGCCGAGCGAGGTCGCCGAGTCGGCACCCACCGCCGGCCTCCAGCAGACTTCCACGATCAACGCCGGCAAGGACTGGAGCGGTGCCCGACTCGTGCTACGTCGCGGCGCCAAGGGCAAGAAGTAGCCCGACCAACGGCGAGCGATCGAGGCCGTCCCCGAACCGATCCGAGGAGTTGGCATGCCCATCGAGGTTGGCGCCGAGGCGCCCGACTTCGTGTTGAAGGACCAGAACAACCAGGAGGTCCGGCTCTCCGACTTCCGGGGCCGGCGCACCGTCCTGCTGGTCTTCTACCCGCTGGCGTTCACCGGGGTGTGCCAGGGTGAGCTGACCGAGGCACGAGACAACCTCGCCGAGTACGTCAACGACGAGGTCCAGCTGCTGACCGTCAGCGTCGACTCGGTCTTCGCCCACAAGGTCTGGGCGGACCGGGAGGACTATCAGTTCCCGCTGCTGTCCGACTTCTGGCCGCACGGCGCCGTCGCTCAGGCGTACGGCGTCTTCAACGAGGTTGCCGGCATCGCCAACCGGGGCACCTTCGTGATCGACCGGGCCGGCGTGGTTCGCTTCGCCGAGATGAACATGCCCGGTGAGGCCCGCGACCAGCAGGGCTGGCGCAAGGCCCTGGCGGAGGCCGCGGCCTGAGCCGGGTGCACCGGTGCGAGGCGTCCGCCCGGGCCGGCGGGTGGCAGGGTAAGCTTGCCAACCGCCGGCCCGCCGTACGGCGTTCCGGGCGCGTAGCTCAGTGGGAGAGCACTCGCCTTACAAGCGAGGGGTCGCAGGTTCGAAACCTGCCGCGCCCACCAGCAAGCCCTTCACCTGCGAAAACGCACCTCTTCGATCTTCCGCGCATCAATCTCGCCCTCGTGCATGCCGCTGAGCCAGATGTAAAGTGCCGCCATGCCTAAATCGGTCATACCCCCACTCGACCGGCCAATCGCCAGCTTCGGACGATGGCTCCGATACGAAAACAAGTCCGACAACACCATCACGATCTACACCGGGGCGGCCCGAAAGTTCGCCGACTGGGCAGCAGGGCAGGGCGTCACCGACTGGGCCGACGTGCGCCCGGAGCACATCCGGGACTTCATCATCGGCATCCTGGACACCCGATCAGCCGGGTACGCCAACAACCTCTTCCGTGCCCTCCAGCAGTTCTGGAAGTGGTGGAGCAACGAGGAGGATGCACCCAACCCGATGCTCGGGATGGCACCGCCGATCGTGCCCGAACAGCCGGTCCCGGTGCTGCGCCCCGATCAGTTGAAGGCTCTGCTCAAGTCGTGCGAGGGCAAGGAGTTCACGCAGCGGCGTGACCTGGCAATCCTGTACCTGTTCATGGACTCCGGGGTGCGACGGTCCGAGCTGTCCGGGCTCCGCGTCGAGGACGTTGATCTAGACCACCGGGAGATGCGGGTGCGCGGGAAGGGGCGGCGGGATCGCGTCGTCACCTTCGGCCGCAAGGCGGCGTGGGCGCTGGACAGGTACGTAGCCGAGCGGCAGCGCCACAAGGAGGCATGGCGCGACGAGCTGTGGCTCGGCGAGAAGGGGAAGCCGCCGCTGACGCCGTCCGGCATCTACCAGGTCGTCGAGCGGCGGGGCAACGCCGTCGGTATCGACGGCCTGCATCCGCACGTCCTCCGGCACTCGTGGGCGCACATGATGAAGACGGCGCACATGCCGGAGGAGGAGATCATGCGCCTCGCCGGCTGGCGTTCCCCGCAGATGTTGACCCGCTACGCGGCGTCTACGGCCTCGGAGCGGGCGCGGGATAGCGGGCGCAGGCTGGCACCCGGTGACCGTTTGTGACCGCATGACGGCGTGCTAGCTTTGCGCTCCTGCACCCCTCCGGAGGAGGTCACCGCGACCTCCTGACCAGGCCGGAGCTGACCAACTAGAACGCGGCGGGCGAACCTGCCGCGATCCAGCGCACCCCGCTGAACGTTGGAGGCTCCATGCCGCTATCTCCCGAGGAACGTAGCCACCGCGCCCGCCTCGCGGCCCTCGCCCGCTGGTCCCGTGAGGACCCGAAGGTGGGCGCGCAGCGCGGGCAGGAAGGGCTCCTCAACAAATTTCGTGATCAGGTCGCGGCTGAGGCCGCAGCGCGCGGCGAGCGGCTGTCCGGGGTGGAGTTGGAGCGACGCGCCCTCGCCCGCCGCCGCGAGCACATGGCGCGTCTCGCCTACACCCGCTCGAAGTCGGCACGGCAGGCAGCAGCGTGACGACGAAGCGGCCCACCGGCAGCGCCGACTCCCGGGAGTTCCGGGGGTGCGCCTACCAGGTCGCCGCAGGAGCCCGCTCCTGTGAAGCCCTGCTAGCGGCCCGCCGCCCCGGGTTGGTCTACGAATTCGACCGGGCGGCGTGGGCCGACATCCGGGAGGCGGCGGACCGGCTGGTTGCGCTGATCGCCGCGAACGCACCCGCACCCGACGCCGAGTCTGACGACGGCGGATGAGACACCGCCGCCCTCCCGGTGACCAGGCCGGGAGGGCGGGCGGATCAGCAGCAGTCCCCGCAGAAGGACCAATTAGGACAAGGCCCACGCAGCAGGGCCGAGTACCAAACGACCACAGACCAACTAGCCAAGCGGGCGTCACGTCCCAGCGTACCTACGTGACACCCAGACCAGGAGCCCGCAGGTACGCAGGACAACAGGGGGCTCCGCCATGGGCTTCAAGCTGGTCAACGAGGTGAAGGCGTGGCTACCCCGCGCACCGCACACGATCAAGGCACCGGAGCGGCTGGCGCTGTGGGCTATCGCCGAGCGGGCAAACGACGGCACCCGCGAGGCATGGCCTAGCCCGACATGGGACCTGGCGGCCCTCCTCGGTATCCAGCCCAACGGGTTGTCGCGGGTGCTGCAACGCCTCGGGGATGCCGGCTACGAGGTGCGGGTGCAGCGGGGCACCGACGCCCGGGGGCGACCCGTCTACGCCTACCGGGGTGCACAGACGACGTACCGGCTGCCAGTGCTGATCACCGGCACCCCTCCGCCACCAACTGACCAGAATGCCTGGCCTGCGGGCCAACCATTCAACGTCGGAAAGGTTGGCCCGCAGGCCAGGCATTCACGCGGGGAAAGGCTGGCCCACAGGCCCGGAATGCCTGGCCCACAGGCACGAAAGGCTGGCCCACAGGCCCGGAATGCCTGGCCCACAGGCCAGCCCTTCTCTCCAAGCCGTGATGTTTCTCCAAAACATCACGGCTTGGACCCGGTAGTGCCGTGCACCGCTACGCGGCACAGCACTACCGGCCAAGCCGCCGACTACACCGACGCCGAACGCCGGTACATCCACTACGGCGGACAGCTATTCGTCGATGCCCACCCGAAGCTGACCCCCGAGGAAGGTGAAGCCCTCACACGAGCCTGGCTGGAATCCGAACGCCGCTGGATCGCCAAGGGGAACCTCGCGCCCGAAGGTCACCTCGACCTCAACTTCCTGCGGGAAACGATCAACGAGATGGACGCCGACGACATCGAGGCGGAGCTAGCCGACGCCCTAGAAGGGAACTCATGATCGTTTTTAGGGCCGCCGCCGGCACAGGCCGCGCACTTGCCTGAGCAATTTTTTTCTACCGGCCGTAAGTCCATGCAGTTGATCCACAAGGAGGGGTTTGATCATGGAGATTCCGCTGAACGAGGCGACGGCTGCCCGCCTGGCTGCCGCCGCTGCTGCTGCTGATGTGCCCACAGCCGGGTTCGCGGCGGCACTGCTGGCCGAAGCCCTGGAGGTGGGGGTGTTCGGGGTGCAGACGCCCCGTCCGGGCGTGACAGCCGTACCCGCCGGGGCGGACGGGGCGGAGCCGCCGGATGAGGCGACGGTCGCGTCGCTGGCGCTGGCCTTTCTGCGCGGCGACCAGGAGGGCGCGGCCGTCATCCTGGCGAACACCGACCCTCACCTGTTGATCGCCTGCGCGATGGCCTGGTGGAACGGGGTCGGGATCACCGAGTACGGGACGGATGGTTGGGAGGCCCGCCTGGCGGCGTTCCTCACCGACGCGGCGGCCCGCAGGGCGGGGGGTGCGCCCTGACCTCGCGGTTCGGTGATCACTCGGCGTAACTTCGACGTCGATCTCGGAGTCATGGCCGAGTTCACTCCTTTCCTGACTGCCGGGGCGGGCCGCTAACGCGGATGTACGGACCCGCCCTTCCCCGGCTAGTTGGGCGCTGTGCACGGAGCACCGCTGGCGGCAGATGTCCGGTAGGCGGGCTCCCGTTGAGCGCTGGCACCTGATCAGCCCACGGATGCGGGGCGCGGTAGGCGACAGGCGCTCCGGGATGGCTCGCGGCACACCTCGATCACTACGCATTCACGAGGTGTGAAACATGCCAACACTGGACGAACTCATCCGCGACGGCGAGGCCAAGCGCGCCGAGGCCGTCGAGCGGCGCGAACGGGCGAGGACCGACGCCAGGCTGATCCTCGCCCGCGCCGAGCGGGACGGCCGCACCCACCTGACGGTGGAGGAGGAGGCCAAGCTCGAAGCGCGGGCGGCTGCCCGCGCGAAGGCCGACGCCGACATCAAGGACATCGACGCGACGCTGGCCCACGTCTACGAAGCTCGCGACGAGGAGCGGAAGATTGAGGCCGACCAGCGGACGACGTACCGCACCGCCGCGCAGCCGCAGCGCCGCCTCGCCTACGACGGCGTTGCCCGCATAGGTGCGGAGGAGCGCACCTACAACCCGGGCAACGACCGCACAGGCTCCCAGTTCGTGCGCGACGTCGCCCGCCAGTTCCTCTTCAACGACCCCGGCGCGCAGCAGCGCCTTGCCCGCCACGCCCGCGAAGAGCAGGTCGAGCGCGGTGCCTACCTGGAGCAGCGGGCGGTCGGTACGGGCGCGTTCGGCGGCCTCGTCGTCCCGCAATACCTGACGGACCTGTACGCGCCCGCAATCGCCAACATGCGGCCCCTTGCCAATGCCGCGAACACGCACCCGCTGCCCGCCGACGGTATGCAGGTCAACATCTCCCGGATCACCACCGCGACCAGCGTCGCCCTCCAGGCGTCGGAGAACACCGCCGTCTCGGAGACCAACGCCGATGACACCCTGCTGACGATCAATGTGCAGACCGCCGCCGGTCAGCAGACGATCTCCCGGCAGGCCGTCGAACGCGGCACCGGGGTCGAGGACGTCGTCATGGACGACCTGCTGCGCCGCTACGCGTCCGAGGTTGACCGGACGATGATCACGCAGGCGTCCACCGGGCTGAGCGCGGTGGCGCAGAACACCGCGTACACCGACGCCGACCCGACCGCCCCCGAGCTGTGGCCGATCATCTTCCAGGCGCAGTCGAAGCTAGAGCAGGCACTCGGCGGCATGGTCATGCCCGACTACGTGGTGATGCACCCCCGCCGCTGGAACTGGCTGTGCGCGCAGGTCGGCACCTCCTGGCCCTTCATCGGCACGGCGCAGGTACCCGCGCAGTCCGGCGGCATCCAGCTCGTCACCGACCAGGGACCGGGGGTGCGGGGCATCCTGTCGAATGGCCTGCGGGTGATCGTCGACGCGAACGTGCCGACGACTACCGGCGGCAGCCAGGATGAGATCTACGTCGTCGCCTCCCGGGAGATGCACCTGTGGGAGGACCCCAACGCGCCGGTGTTCATCCGCGCGGAGCAGGCGGCTGCGTCGACGCTCGGGGTGCTGTTGGTCTGCTACGGATACTTCGCGTACACGTTCGGCCGGTACACCAACAACCCCGGCAAGATCAGCGGGACCGGGCTCGCTGCCCCTGCCGGCTTCTAGTCCTCACGGGCAGCACGGCGGCCCGTGCCCCAGTCCTCTGGGGGCGGGCCGCCGTGGCTCGGAACGTCTTGCGATAGTCCATGCCGGGTATCGTTGGACACGGTCGTATTACAGGGGCTTGCGCCAGTTGATATTGGCTGCGTTACACTCGCCCTAGCTGATTGCGGCCCGCCCCAGAGCTTGGGAACTTGTGGCGAGATCTCACTCCTTCACGGGGCGGGCCGCTCCAGCGCCCCTACTCCTTAGGGGCCGTCAGCGCGGTGACCGTACCGATCGCCTCGAACAGTGCCCGGATCTGATCGGGTGACAGCGCCTTCAACTCGGCCGCACTGATCTTGAAATCGGCGCTGAACGCTAGCACCACGTCCTTCCGCTCCGGTACGCGGTTCTTGCTCTGGTCCATGTGATCACCCGTCGTGTGCTCATCGGGGGCAGCATCCGACCCAGCCGTCGGAGCGTCCTCCGTGGCGACAACCCCGGCGGCGGAACCCGGCCGGACGAACTTCTCGTCGAGCTGGACCAGGCCGACGAACTGGAGCCACTGGAGCACGTTCTCAAGCTGGACCTTGTACTCCTGGCCGGCACCGGCGGCGGTGGAAAGAAGCACCATGGCCTCCGTCCGAGGTAGGCCGCCACCGCTCACCTGGTCCGCGAGGACCTGCCAGTACCAGGACTTCTTCATCTCCTCGGCGAGGAGGCCGGCGGCGCTGTGTGCGTTCGCCGAGTCGAACTGCACCCGCTGCGTGTACGCCAGGAGGGCGTCGCTGGCGGTGTACTTCCCGCGCCCAGACCGCTGGAGCCAGCCGGCGTCAACGAAGAAGCCGTTGTTCAGCGAAGCCGTGTTGGGCACGACCCCCTGTGCCTTAGCGACCTCCTCGCTCGTCACGGCTCGCTTCTGGCTGCCGCTCAGGCGGCCGAACCGTTGGAGCAGCTCGACCTGAGCCTCGAACTTCATGCGGTCGGTCGGGAGGCTCTTGCTCGCGCGCACCCGCTGATTCGCGGCGCGAGTGTTGGACGACGAGGGGGAGGCGGGCGGCGCGGCAGCCGCCGGCGCAGGGTTCTCCGCGTCGGCCGACGCGGAGAACAGTTCGGTCGCGGGCACGGACCGCAGGTGTGGTTGCGCCATAGTCTGATTCACTCCTTCGCCCGTACAAGGGCACGTTGATTGAGACCCTGGGCGATCCGACTCGTGATCCAGCCGGTCTCTCCAAGGTGGAACTTGTGGCAGCAGGAACGGTACCTCATGCGGCTCATGTGAACAAGTCGCGTGAGGCGCATGAGCATCAACTACTGTCTGTCATGGAGATAATCCGAATCTTCTTCACTATGTCTCATGTGAAACACCAGCGCGGCTCATGCGTCGACGTTGTCCGGACGGTTCGGACGAGGTGCCACCTCATGTGGAGGTAATAAGTACCGATTGTGGTGGTTTCGACCACACCCCACTTGACGCGATTCCCATGGCAGGGCAATTCGTCGGTCAACCCGCCACGCGCGAACGGCGAATAGGTGTGACGGGTAGCACAATCAGTAGCTCTCCCCGCGTGGTCGGGGAGTGCGCATCCGGGTCGCGACCCGGATCGCCTAGCGCCTGCCGGATCTTCCTCTGATCACTGCTCGATCAGGGCGCGGGGCAGCTACTCGCCCTCTGGCTCACCCAAGTGCGGGCGGTGGTTCGCGATCCAGCGCTCTACGTCGGCGATCCGCCACACCGCGCCCATCCCGAGCACGTCGTACGGGGCCGGGAAGTCCGGGCGGTCGATGATGTCCCCTGCCCGCTGCCGCGACACCCCGAGGCGGCGGGCGATCTCCCCGCGCCCGTACAGGTGCTTCGGCCTGGCTGGCATTCGCGCAGGGTAGCCACGCCGCAGCCTGTCAAACCGCATCCCTGTCTGGGTGCAACCTGCACCTTGACAGGGGTAGGGCATCGGCCAACGATGGCCGTATGCCGCTGCCCTGGACGAACCCACCCCGCCCCATCCCTGCCGGTCCTATCCACCGCCGGAACTGGCGGACGGGCTGGCGGCACTGCACCTGCGGCCTCCGCTGGCCCTGCCCCGACCGGCGGCTGATACCGCCGCCCGCCGAGG
>NZ_JBFAML010000006.1:275653-276839 GCF_040660295.1 Micromonospora sp. NPDC049891 | reverse complement strand
TGGTCGTTGCGGTCACCCAGGTGACCCAGGTTCTCCAACTTCGACTCCTGCAACGCCGTCGCGATCGACACCACCGCGGCCCGCTCGTCCATACCGGCCTTCTTCGTCGCCGCGATGATCGCCTTGGTGTTCGCGATCTGCTCGTCGTTCAGATCAACATGAGACTGGTTGCTCGGGGTGCCGTGCGGCAGCAGCTTGCTGGTGTCGGGCTTGTCAGCCTGCACCACCGCGACCGGGGTGCTCGCGACCGGAGTGACATCGGCGTGCGCGGCCACCGGACCAGCGAACAGACCACCGGTGAAAGCCAGACCCGCAACACCCAGAACGCTCTTCCGCAGCATCGTGTTCATCACAAAGCTCCAATTCGGGGGTCGACGCACACCCGACCAAGGGGGAAAAGGCCAAGCGCACACAAGCACCAAAAGGGGCGCCCAAACAAATAAGGGGGAAAGATCTCCGGGGCGCGGGGCCGTATCGCCGCTTCGCGTCGCCGGGACCATGTCCAACGACCGACCGGACCGGATCATTCCCGGGCCCACCCGCTCACCTACGGCGGCAGCCGGTTCACCTCGGTCGCACGAGGGATGTCCAACGACCACCGGCCCACCACCATTCCCGGGGGCCACACCCACCGTGCGGCAGGCGATCTTCCTCGGCCGTTCACCCGTCTACAACGCCCCCACCCCACCACCCATTCCACCCCGAGCCCCCGACCACGCCGCGATCGTGGTCCCAAACCGCCCACCCAGGGGCGCAATCGCACCAAGATCCCCCGCCAACACCTCCCGCAACCCCGAACCCGACCCAAGGGCGGTGTCCACTCCCGTTGATCATGAGGTTAGCGGCAATATTGGAGATCAAATACGCCGTTAACCTCATGATCAACGGGGCGCGGGGCGCGCGGGGCGCGGGGCGCGGGGCGCGCGGGGCGCGCGGGGCGCGGGGCGCGCGGGGCGCGGGGCGCGCGGGGCGCGCGGGGCGCGCGGGGCGCGCGGGGCGCGCGGGGCGCGCGGGGCGCGCGGGGCGCGGGGCGCGCGGGGCGCGCGGGGCGCGGGGCGCGCGGGGCGCGCGGGGCGCGCAGGGCGCGGGCGCAGGGCGCGGGCGCAGGGCGCGGGCGCAGGGCGCGGGCGCAGGGCGCGGGCGCAGGGCGCGGGCGCAGGGCGCGGGCGCAGGGCGCGGGCGCAGG